>NZ_SZVK01000056.1:0-25768 GCF_005280595.1 Escherichia sp. MR
CGGTGGAGCTGCATGACAAAGTCATCGGGCATTATCTGAACATAAAACACTATCAATAAGTTGGAGTCATTACCCGAAACTAAAAAATATATCGCAACACACGGTAATCTCCGCGCACCTTTTCTTACCTGATTATTCACCCATGAATCGTGATTCCTTTTATCCAGCCATCGCCTGTTTTCCGCTGTTACTGATGCTGGCCGGGTGTGCGCCTATGCATGAAACCCGCCAGGCGTTAAGCCAGCAAACGCCCGCTGCACAAGTTGACACCGCATTACCCACGGCGCTGAAAAATGGTTGGCCAGACAGCCAATGGTGGCTGGAGTATCACGATGATCAACTCACTTCATTAATTAACAATGCACTACAGAACGCACCGGATATGCAGGTGGCTGAACAGCGCATTCAACTGGCTGAAGCACAGGCGAAGGCAGTTGCCACTCAGGATGGTCCGCAGATCGACTTTTCTGCGGATATGGAGCGGCAAAAAATGTCGGCAGAAGGGTTAATGGGGCCGTTTGCTCTGAACGATCCTGCCGCAGGTACGACCGGTCCGTGGTACACCAACGGTACTTTTGGCTTAACGGCGGGCTGGCATCTTGATATCTGGGGAAAGAATCGGGCGGAGGTTACTGCTCGCCTGGGTACGGTTAAAGCACGGGTGGCGGAACGCGAGCAAACTCGCCAATTGCTGGCTGGCAGCGTGGCACGTCTGTACTGGGAGTGGCAAACCCAGGCGGCGTTAAATACTGTCTTGCAGCAAATCGAAAAAGAGCAGAACACCATTATCGCGACCGATCGCCAGTTGTATCAAAACGGAATTACCTCTTCGGTTGAAGGTGTGGAAACCGATATTAATGCCAGTAAAACCCGGCAGCAGCGCAACGATGCGGCGGGAAAAATGAAAATTATTGAGGCGCGGTTAAGTGCGCTGACTAACAGCCAGACGAGCGCCTTAAAGCTGCATCCGGTCGTGCTGCCTGAAGTGACAAGTCAGCTTCCTGATGAACTGGGTTATTCCTTGCTGGCACGCCGTGCCGATTTGCAGGCGGCGCACTGGTACGTTGAATCATCCTTAAGCAGCATCGACGCGGCAAAAGCGGCCTTTTACCCCGACATAAACCTGATGGCCTTCCTGCAACAAGATGCATTGCACTTAAGCGATCTGTTCCGCCATTCCGCGCAGCAAATGGGCGTTACGGCAGGCCTGACGCTACCCATTTTCGATAGCGGCCGTCTTAACGCCAACCTCGATATCGCGAAAGCCGAAAGCAACTTGTCGATCGCCAGCTATAACAAAGCGGTGGTTGAAGCGGTAAATGACGTGGCGCGGGCAGCCAGTCAGGTTCAGACACTGGCGGAGAAAAACCAGCATCAGGCGCAAATTGAGCGCGATGCCCTGCGAGTCGTTGGTCTGGCGCAGGCGCGTTTTAACGCGGGCATCATTGCTGGTTCCCGCGTCAGCGAGGCAAGAATCCCGGCGCTGCGTGAGCGGGCGAACGGTCTGCTCTTGCAGGGGCAGTGGCTGGATGCCTCCGTTCAACTCACCGGCGCGCTGGGTGGGGGCTACAAACGCTGATGATATGCGCCTTCTATACTTAACGTTTATTCAGCGTTAAGTGGAGAACTCTATGGCACAGGTCGCGATAATTACCGCCTCCGATTCGGGGATCGGCAAAGAATGCGCGTTATTACTGGCGCAGCAGGGTTTTGATATTGGCATTACGTGGCACTCTGATGAAGAAGGGGCAAAAGAAACCGCGTGTGAGGTGGTTAGCCACGGCGTCCGTGCGGAGATGGTGCAACTGGATCTCGGCAATCTACCAGAAGGTGCGCAGGCGCTGGAGAAACTCATTCAACGACTGGGGCGTATTGATGTGCTGGTGAATAACGCGGGAGCGATGACCAAAGCGCCGTTTCTTGATATGGCTTTTGATGAGTGGCGCAAGATTTTTACCGTTGATGTCGATGGTGCTTTTTTATGCTCGCAAATTGCCGCCCGCCAGATGGTGAAACAGGGGCAAGGTGGTCGCATCATCAACATTACATCGGTACATGAACATACGCCGCTGCCGGATGCCAGCGCCTACACCGCCGCTAAACATGCACTCGGCGGGTTAACCAAAGCGATGGCGCTCGAACTGGTCAGGCATAAGATTCTGGTGAATGCGGTCGCGCCAGGAGCCATCGCCACGCCGATGAACGGCATGGATGACGGCGACGTGAAGCCCGATGCAGAGCCATCAATTCCCCTGCGGCGTTTCGGCGCAACGCATGAGATTGCCAGTCTGGTGGCCTGGCTATGTTCCGAAGGCGCAAATTACACCACCGGGCAGTCGTTGATTGTCGATGGCGGTTTTATGCTGGCGAATCCGCAGTTTAAACCGGAGTAGCGCAATGGGATATGTGGATATTTCAATGGGTATGTTGTAGGCATGATAAGACGCGCCAGCGTCGCATCAGGCATGGAACACCTGGTTCCGGATGCGGCGCGAACGACTTATCTGTGGCAACTGCTTTACGCCTGATTATTCGGCTTTTTCTTCCCGCGCCGTTTCAGCCACCAGCGCACGCCAACCACCAGAACCACGACCAGAATCAACCAGACCCAGTGTTTCAGATGCTGATCAAGACTGTGCAACCACGGCGCAATCACCTGACCACCAGCGTAACCGATAGTGGTAAAAATCAACGCCCAGGCAAATGCGCCGAGAATATTCAGCGGCAGAAAGATTTTCGGTGGCAACTGGCTGGCACCAATCAGCGTCGGGCCAATGACCCGAAAGCCATACATAAAACGCGTGCCAATAACAAACAGATACGGATGGCGCTGGATCAGTTTCTGTGCCCGCTCAATTTTATCCTGATGCTTTGAGATACGACGCAACAGCTTGCCGCCAAACCGCCGTCCGCACAGATAAAGCACCTGGTCGCCAATCATGCCGCCAAGCGCCACAGAAAGAACCACCAGCGGGAATTTTAATAATCCCTGATGTGCCGCAACGCCTCCCAGCAAAGTCACGGTTTCACCCTCTGCCAGACTGCCGAGCACCAGCGCGGCATAACCATATTGTGAGATGAGTGTATTGAGATCCATAGGCCAGTCTGTCTCCCTTTGGTTGCCTGTAAGCATACACCCTGTGAATTGTTTGCGCAGAAAAAGGCGTTTCATCACGCGACGCAAATTTCACAACAGGGCAAAAAATAACCACAAGCTGACTTATACTTGAACTGTCAGGTTCAGCAACTCACAAAAAGGGGGCGGTATGAGCCATGTCTGGGGACTGTTTTCCCATCCCGATCGTGAAATGCAGGTGATTAATCGTGAAAACGAAACGATTTCTCATCACTACACCCACCACGTTTTGCTGATGGCGGCGATTCCGGTGATTTGCGCCTTCATTGGCACCACACAAATTGGCTGGAATTTTGGCGATGGCACTATTCTGAAGTTATCCTGGTTTACCGGACTGGCGCTGGCTGTCTTGTTTTATGGCGTTATGCTGGCTGGGGTCGCGGTGATGGGGCGGGTCATCTGGTGGATGGCGCGCAATTATCCGCAACGTCCATCACTTGCGCACTGTATGGTCTTTGCCGGATATGTCGCAACGCCGCTGTTTTTAAGCGGTCTGGTGGCGCTTTATCCGCTGGTCTGGTTGTGTGCGCTGATCGGCACGGTGGCGCTGTTTTACACCGGCTACCTGCTTTATCTCGGTATTCCGAGCTTCCTGAATATCAACAAAGAGGAAGGTCTTAGCTTCTCCAGTTCGACGCTGGCGATTGGCGTGCTGGTGCTGGAAGTGCTGCTCGCCATTACCGTTATTCTGTGGGGGTACGGTTATCGACTGTTCTAGAAAGTTCTTTTGCGTTGCATTGCTGGCGTAAATGTCAGCAATGCAGCATTTCCTCACGATTCTCCTTTGACGATCGCACTTTTTGCTCGTTATGATGGCGTCGCTAGCCTCAGTAAATCCTTACTCCGGCGGTGCGCAACCCGTGCGCGTGAACCACTATCTGAATGCTCATCATGCCGAAATTTCGAGTTTCTTTATTTAGCCTGGCTCTAATGCTGGCTGTGCCTTTTGCACCGCAGGCCGTTGCGAAAACGACCGCCGCTACCACAACTTCGCAGCCGGAAATCGCTTCCGGTAGTGCGATGATTGTTGATCTGAATACCAACAAAGTGATCTATTCGAACCACCCGGATCTGGTGCGTCCGATTGCGTCAATCACCAAATTAATGACCGCAATGGTGGTGCTTGACGCACGACTGCCGCTGGATGAAAAACTGAAAGTGGATATCAGCCAGACGCCAGAGATGAAAGGGGTCTATTCGCGCGTGCGACTGAACAGCGAAATCAGCCGTAAAGATATGCTGTTGTTGGCGCTGATGTCTTCGGAAAACCGCGCGGCGGCAAGCCTGGCGCACCATTATCCTGGTGGTTATAACGCTTTTATTAAAGCGATGAATGCGAAAGCGAAGTCGCTCGGAATGAACAACACGCGCTTTGTTGAACCGACCGGGTTGTCGGTGCATAACGTTTCGACGGCCCGTGACCTGACCAAATTGCTGATTGCCAGCAAACAATATCCGTTGATCGGTCAGTTGAGTACCACCCGTGAAGATATGGCGACCTTCTCTAATCCGGCGTACACCCTGCCGTTCCGCAATACTAACCATCTGGTTTATCGCGTTAACTGGAATATTCAGTTAACCAAAACCGGTTTTACCAATGCCGCAGGGCATTGCCTGGTGATGCGCACGGTTATCAATAATAAACCGGTGGCGCTGGTGGTGATGGATGCATTTGGCAAATATACCCATTTTGCCGATGCCAGCCGCCTGCGTACCTGGATTGAGACCGGTAAAGTGATGCCTGTTCCGGCTGCGGCGTTGAGCTATAAAAAACAAAAAGCCGCTCAGATGGCGGCGGCGGGGCAGACGGCACAGAACGATTAAGTTTGCTTGCCTGTAGGCCGGATCAGGCGTTTACGCCGCATCCGGCATTCGGGCACGATGCCTGATGCGATGCTGGCGCATCTTATCAGGCCTACATCTGCATCAGGCATCCGGCTATATTTACTCTGCTTCCTGCCAGTTTTTCCGCTTGCTGGTTTTACCGATCCCAGGGTTCATACTGTTGGTTGGATCGTTCTCGCGATAAAACTTCTGCAACGTCTCCGGTGCTTTATACAAATGACCGACGTTATGCTCGGCAGGATATTGCGCGCCGCGCTGGCGTAACAGCTCCAGCATCTGTTCCTTCAACGCATGTACATCCACACCTTTTTTGACGATGTAATCCTGGTGGAAGACATAGCACATAAAATGGCCGTAATAGAGCTTGTGTACCAACTGGCTGTCGATCTCCGGTGGCAAATGCTCATACCACTCGGTATCGTTACGCCGCAGAGCAATATCCAGCGCCAGAATGTCTTCGACTTCATCGGAATGCACGGCCTGATAACGAATTGCCGCCCCCGCAGCGGCGAAACGGTGTAAAAATGCTTTGCTGCCTTCCTCCGGCGTACAGACAAAGAAATCACCTTCAGCCTGTTTGAAATAATCCACCAGCCACGATTTCGCTTCGCCAATGCCATCGCCCGCCATTTTTAACAGCAGATGATGTTCATATTTATCGCGCCAGTTGTTCATGCGCGGGGGTAAATGGCTGGGGAACAGATGACCGAATTTTTGCATCGCACGGTCGGTAAAATGCGGACGGAAGAATTTCACTTTCTCCAGCATCGCATCGGTACGCCCTTTGATGTTAAAGAAGAGAGGCATCTTGTCGGTGCCAAGTTTATCGATCATCAGGAAGGTGTCTTTGCCATATTTTTCCGCGATATCGTAGATATCCCGATGCATATATTCCCCTGCAACCGGCAGATTTTCGAAATTAGCCAGAATATGGCGGCGGATTTCAGTCAGCACTTCCGGCTGATTGGTGCCTATATAAAACACCTGCTGATTTTTTTCTGCTTCGAAGGTATCAAGACGTACCGCGAATACTGCCAGTTTTCCGGCGCAACCGGAGGATTCAAACAGGCGATCCGGGTCGGCGTTATAACGTGCGGGTGTGTCGGCTTCAATATCCCTAACGCGGTGAACATAATCATAATCGTGGGCGTGACGACCATCGTGGCGAACATCATCTTCTTTGATACGATCGTCATCCAGCTTGCTGAGGATCTGCTCTGGTGTTTCGCCCAGATCAATCCCCAGATGGTTCACCAGCGTCAGTTTGCCGTCTTCATTTATGCGCGCGAATAACGACATTTCGGTATATGCCGGGCCACGCTGCACCAGCGAGCCGCCGGAGTTATTACAGATACCGCCGATGACCGATGCACCTATGCACGACGAACCAATCACCGAGTGCGGTTCGCGACCCAGCGGTTTGAGAGCTTTTTCCAGCGAATAGAGCGTGGTGCCAGGATATGCCAGCACTTGTTCGCCCTTGTCGAGAACGTGCAGTTTGTCGAGACGCAGGGTGCTGATGATCACGATATCGCGATCATAGTCGTTACCGTTTGGCGTCGAGCCTTCGGTCAGACCGGTATTGGCGGCCTGCATCAGAATAATTTTGTCGGCGGTGACGCAGGCTTTCAGCACCCGCCACAATTCCAGTAGTGAGCCAGGGAAAACGACAGCCAGCGCGTCGCCCTGACCAGAACGGAAGCCCTTGCGATAGCGGGCCGTTTTTGCGGGATCGGTGAGCAGGTGTGAATGACCGACCAGACGGGCAAGTTCATTCAAAAAGGCTTTATTATCAGTTGTTGTCATGGAAGACATTTTCCACTCCTTGTGGTGGCGAAAAAATATCACAAACTAGAATAGCGCCTTGTATGACAATTCAGCGAGTGAATATTTTGAAAATTCAGACAATAAACTGAGCATTCTTTTTCTCTCTCCATCATGCTTATGGCAAACTACGGTTTTTGCACCATTTTCGCTGCCACGTCGGGCAACAAAGGAAGAAAAATCCACATGAAATGGCTATGTTCAGTAGGTATCGCGGTAAGTCTGGCCTTACAGCCAGCACTGGCGGATGATTTGTTCGGTAACCATCCATTAACGCCCGAAGCGCGGGATGCGTTCGTCACCGAACTGCTCAAAAAAATGACGGTTGATGAGAAGATTGGTCAACTGCGCTTAATCAGCGTCGGCCCGGATAACCCGAAAGAGGCGATCCGCGAGATGATCAAAGACGGGCAGGTTGGGGCGATTTTCAACACCGTAACCCGTCAGGATATCCGCGCCATGCAGGATCAGGTGATGGAATTAAGCCGCCTGAAAATTCCTCTCTTCTTTGCCTATGATGTGCTGCACGGTCAGCGCACTGTCTTCCCGATTAGCCTCGGCCTGGCCTCTTCTTTTAACCTCGATGCGGTGAAAACAGTAGGGCGCGTCTCTGCTTATGAAGCGGCAGATGATGGCCTGAATATGACCTGGGCGCCAATGGTCGATGTCTCGCGCGATCCGCGCTGGGGACGTGCTTCCGAAGGTTTTGGCGAAGATACGTATCTGACCTCAATCATGGGTAAAACCATGGTGGAAGCGATGCAGGGTAAAAGCCCGGCAGATCGCTACTCGGTGATGACCAGCGTCAAACACTTTGCTGCATACGGCGCGGTAGAAGGTGGTAAAGAGTACAACACCGTCGATATGAGCCCGCAGCGCCTGTTTAATGACTATATGCCGCCGTATAAAGCGGGGCTGGATGCAGGCAGCGGCGCGGTGATGGTGGCGTTGAACTCGCTGAACGGCACGCCAGCCACCTCCGATTCCTGGCTGCTGAAAGATGTGCTGCGCGATCAGTGGGGCTTTAAAGGCATCACCGTTTCCGATCATGGCGCAATCAAAGAACTGATTAAACACGGTACGGCGGCAGATCCGGAAGATGCGGTGCGCGTGGCACTGAAATCCGGGATCAACATGAGTATGAGCGACGAGTATTACTCGAAGTATCTGCCTGGTTTGATCAAATCCGGCAAAGTGACGATGGCTGAGCTGGACGATGCCGCGCGTCACGTACTGAACGTCAAATATGACATGGGACTGTTTAACGATCCGTACAGCCACCTTGGGCCGAAAGAGTCTGACCCGGTGGATACCAATGCTGAAAGCCGCCTGCACCGTAAAGAAGCGCGTGAAGTGGCGCGTGAAAGCCTGGTACTGCTGAAAAACCGTCTCGAAACGTTACCGCTGAAAAAATCGGCCACCATTGCGGTGGTTGGGCCACTGGCGGACAGTAAACGTGACGTGATGGGCAGCTGGTCCGCAGCCGGTGTTGCCGATCAATCCGTGACCGTACTGACCGGGATTAAAAATGCCGTCGGTGAAAACGGTAAAGTGCTGTATGCCAAAGGGGCGAACGTTACCAGTGACAAAGGCATTATCGATTTCCTGAATCAGTATGAAGAAGCGGTCAAAGTCGATTCGCGCTCGCCGCAAGAGATGATTGATGAAGCGGTGCAAACCGCGAAACAATCTGATGTGGTGGTGGCTGTGGTCGGTGAAGCACAGGGGATGGCGCACGAGGCCTCCAGCCGTACCGATATCACTATTCCTCAAAGCCAACGTGACTTGATTGCGGCGCTGAAAGCCACCGGTAAACCGCTGGTGCTGGTGCTGATGAACGGGCGTCCGCTGGCGCTGGTGAAAGAAGATCAGCAGGCCGACGCGATTCTGGAAACCTGGTTTGCGGGGACTGAAGGCGGTAATGCAATTGCCGATGTGTTGTTTGGTGATTACAACCCGTCCGGCAAGCTGCCAATGTCCTTCCCGCGTTCTGTCGGGCAGATCCCGGTGTACTACAGTCATCTGAATACCGGTCGCCCGTATAACGCCGACAAGCCGAACAAATACACTTCGCGTTATTTTGATGAAGCTAACGGGGCACTTTATCCGTTCGGCTATGGTCTGAGCTATACCACTTTCACCGTCTCTGATGTGAAACTTTCTGCGCCGACCATGAAGCGTGACGGCAAAGTGACGGCCAGCGTGCAGGTGACGAACACCGGTAAACGCGAAGGGGCCACGGTAGTGCAGATGTACTTGCAGGATGTGACGGCTTCCATGAGTCGCCCGGTGAAACAGCTAAAAGGCTTTGAGAAAATCACCCTGAAGCCGGGCGAAACTCAGACCGTCAGCTTCCCGATCGATATCGAGGCGCTGAAGTTCTGGAATCAACAGATGAAATATGACGCCGAGCCTGGCAAGTTCAATGTCTTTATCGGCACTGATTCCGCACGCGTTAAGAAAGGCGAGTTTGAGTTGCTGTAATGCTTTAGTAAGGGCGCGACGTTTGCGCCCTTTAAGTATTTATCTGATTCTGCAACTGAATCCGTCCGCTCAGGCTAACTCCGCCATTATCAACTATGCTTTTCTCTTAATTCGCTGAAAACAACAGTAAAAGAATGAGGAAAGCATCATGCCACTCTCAAAGGTCTGGGCAGGTTCACTGGTTTTGTTGGCAGCCGTGAGCCTGCCGCTGCACGCGGCTTCCCCCGTTAAAGTCGGTTCAAAAATCGATACCGAAGGCGCGCTACTCGGCAACATCATCTTGCAGGTACTCGAAAGCCACGGCGTACCGACGGTCAATAAAGTGCAACTCGGAACGACTCCTGTGGTGCGCGGGGCGATTACTTCTGGCGAGCTGGATATCTATCCGGAATATACCGGCAATGGCGCTTTCTTCTTTAAAGATGAAAACGATGCAGCGTGGAAAAATGCCGGACAGGGCTACGAGAAAGTCAAAAAACTCGATGCAGAGCAAAACAAGTTAATCTGGCTGACGCCCGCACCTGCGAATAACACCTGGACCATCGCCGTGCGTCAGGATGTGGCAGAGAAAAACAAACTCACTTCGCTTGCCGATCTCAGTCGTTATTTGAAAGAGGGGGGCAACTTCAAACTGGCGGCCTCCGCAGAGTTTATTGAACGCGCCGATGCGTTACCCGCTTTTGAAAAAGCTTACGACTTTAAACTCGATCAGGATCAGTTACTGTCACTTGCAGGCGGCGACACGGCGGTGACCATTAAAGCCGCTGCCCAACAAACATCCGGCGTTAATGCGGCGATGGCTTACGGCACTGACGGCCCGGTAGCGGCGCTGGGACTGCAAACCTTAAGCGATCCGCAAGGCGTGCAACCTATCTACGCGCCTGCACCAGTAGTGCGTGAATCGGTGTTGAAGGAGTATCCGCAAATGGCACAGTGGCTACAGCCAGTTTTCGCCAGCCTCGATGAAAAGACGTTACAGCAACTGAATGCCAGCATTGCCGTTGAAGGACTGGATGCCAAAAAAGTGGCTGCCGACTACCTGAAACAAAAAGGGTGGACGAAGTAATTTCTCGTGACTTATCTACGTATTAATCCTGTTCTGGCGCTGCTGCTGTTGCTGACGGCAATCGCAGCGGCACTGCCGTTTATCAGTTACGCGCCTAACCGGCTGGTCTCTGGTGAGGGGCGTCATCTCTGGCAACTGTGGCCGCAAACGATCTGGATGCTGGTGGGCGTTGGTTGCGCCTGGCTGACTGCCTGTTTTATTCCCGGTAGAAAAGGCAGCATTTTTGCACTCATCCTTGCGCAATTCGTCTTCGTATTGCTGGTGTGGGGCGCGGGAAAGGCGGCGACACAACTGGCGCAAAATGGCAGTGCGCTGGCGCGTACCAGCCTCGGCAGTGGTTTCTGGTTGGCTGTGGCGCTGGCATTGCTGGCCTGTAGTGATGCCATCCGCCGAATCTCCACGCATCCGCTGTGGCGCTGGTTGTTGCATATGCAGATTGCCATCATTCCGTTGTGGTTGCTGTACTCCGGCACGCTTAACGATCTCTCGCTAATGAAAGAATACGCCAACCGTCAGGATGTGTTTGATGACGCGCTGGCACAGCATCTGACCCTGCTGTTTGGCTCGGTACTGCCGGCGCTGGTGATTGGCGTGCCGCTGGGCGTCTGGTGCTACTTTTCCACCGCGCGGCAGGGGGCGATTTTTTCTCTGCTCAATGTCATTCAGACCGTGCCTTCGGTGGCGCTCTTTGGTTTGCTGATTGCTCCGCTTGCCGGACTGGTGACTGCCTTTCCGTGGCTGGGGACGATCGGCATAGCAGGAACCGGAATGACACCCGCACTGATTGCGCTGGTGCTCTACGCGTTACTGCCGTTAGTGCGCGGCGTGGTAGTGGGCTTGAATCAGATCCCGCGCGACGTGCAGGAGAGCGCCACAGCGATGGGCATGAGCGGGACGCAGCGTTTTTGGTATGTGCAGTTACCGCTGGCGTTACCGGTATTTCTGCGCAGCCTGCGGGTGGTGATGGTGCAAACCGTCGGCATGGCGGTGATTGCGGCGTTAATCGGCGCAGGCGGTTTTGGTGCGCTGGTTTTCCAGGGGCTGTTAAGCAGTGCCATTGATTTAGTATTGCTGGGGGTGATCCCGGTGATTGTACTGGCGGTGCTTACCGACGCGCTGTTCGATTTGCTTATCGCACTGCTGAAGGTGAAACGTAATGATTGAATTTAGCCATGTCAGCAAACTGTTCGGCGCACAAAAAGCCGTTAACGATCTCAATCTCAATTTTCAGGAAGGGAGTTTTTCGGTGCTGATTGGCACATCTGGCTCCGGCAAATCCACCACCCTGAAAATGATTAATCGCCTGGTGGAGCATGACAGCGGAGTGATCCGCTTTGCCGGAGAAGAAATTCGCTCGCTGCCAGTGCTGGAGTTGCGCCGCCGGATGGGATACGCCATCCAGTCGATAGGTTTATTTCCCCACTGGAGCGTGGCGCAAAACATCGCCACCGTGCCGCAATTACAAAAATGGTCGCGGGCGCGGATCGACGATCGTATCGACGAATTAATGGCGCTGTTGGGGCTGGAGGCGAATTTACGCGAGCGTTATCCACATCAACTTTCTGGTGGTCAGCAGCAGCGAGTCGGCGTTGCTCGTGCGCTGGCTGCCGATCCGCAAGTTTTGCTGATGGATGAACCGTTTGGCGCGCTGGATCCGGTGACGCGCGGCGCGTTGCAACAAGAGATGACGCGCATTCACCGTTTGCTGGGGCGCACCATTGTGCTGGTCACTCATGATATTGATGAGGCGCTACGGCTGGCAGAACATCTGGTGTTGATGGATCATGGTGAAGTGGTGCAGCAGGGCAATCCGCTGACGATGCTGACTCGTCCAGCGAATGATTTTGTCCGCCAGTTTTTTGGGCATAGTGAACTGGGTGTGCGCCTGCTTTCGTTACGTAGTGTGACTGATTATGTGCGCCGCAACGAACGCGCTGAAGGTGAGGCGCTGGCAGAAGAGATGACGCTACGTGATGCGCTCTCATTGTTTGTCGCTCGTGGTTGTGAAGTGTTGCCGGTGGTTGACGCTCAAGGTAAACCTTGCGGCACATTACATTTTCAGGATCTGCTGGTGGAGGCGTAATCGTATGAAAATAATGCGCGATCCGCTGTTCTGGCTTATTGCTCTGTTTGTGGGGCTGATTTTCTGGCTACCCTATAGCCAGCCGTTGTTTGGTGCTTTATTTCCACAATTACCTCGGCCTGTTTATCAGCAGGAAAGTTTTGCTGCCCTGGCGCTGGCTCATTTCTGGCTAGTGGGGATCTCAAGTTTGTTTGCCGTGATCATTGGTACTGGTGCCGGAATTGCTGTCACTCGCCCGTGGGGCGCGGAGTTTCGCCCGATGGTCGAAACCATTGCCGCCGTTGGGCAGACTTTTCCGCCCGTAGCTGTGCTGGCGATTGCTGTTCCGGTGATGGGGTTTGGTCAGCAACCGGCGATTATTGCTTTGATCCTTTACGGCGTATTACCGATCTTACAGGCGACACTTGCCGGACTGGGAGCGATTGATGCCAGCGTGACAGACGTTGCCAAAGGGATGGGAATGAGCCGGGGTCAGCGATTGCGTAAAGTGGAGTTACCGCTGGCAGCGCCAGTGATTCTGGCTGGCGTGCGGACTTCAGTGATTATCAACATTGGTACGGCGACCATTGCCTCAACGGTAGGAGCCAGCACGCTGGGTACGCCCATCATTATCGGACTTAGCGGATTTAACACTGCTTATGTGATTCAGGGGGCGTTGCTGGTGGCACTGGCGGCGATCATCGTAGACCGCCTGTTTGAACGGTTGGTGCAGCTACTCAGCCAGCACGCAAAATAAAGGTATAACCTGCGAGCATGACGCCACCGATACCGCCTAACGCCATCAACAGGAACAGGGTGATAACCCCAATTTTCGCTATGCGCATAATGCACTCCTTATGTTAACAAAAGGATTGTACAGTAAAGCGCATTTGTTAACGAATCATTAAATGCCGAGTGGGAAAATATCATGGCCTTGTTCCTGCCAGTTGGTGAGCTGCTGCTGCTGGGCGGGAGACTGGTTTTCACCGCACCACACCAATAGCGTGCGGCCTTCAAACAGTTCCGGGCGGAGCTGGTTGAGGGAATGGGCGAGGACATCAATGCGCCATCCTTGCTGGCTGGCAATCCAACCCTCCAGCCACAGCCGCGTGGTATCCTGAATATTCCAGCCAACCACCAGCGCATCTTTACCCTGTTTTTTACGTGCCGAAGCCAGACAAATGGCGATGTAGTTGATCAGTACACCGTCGAGGATCGCCAGTAACGCCTGGAGAGTTGGTTGCTGACACTGAAGACGTCGGCGCAGAGGAATGAACAGATGTGTGGTGAGCGTCTGGGCGGGGTAATCCTGACCACGTTCTTTGATCCACATTCGCAGACTTTGTAGATTGCCACTTTGCAGGTAATTAAGCAGAGTTTCTTGCTGATCGCGCCAGCCGTTTTGCACATCAACATTCTCATTACTGAGTAGCATTTTAACTTTGCTGACCTGCACACCGTTATCGATCCAGCGTTTGATCTCGCGGATCCGGTCGATATCGGCATCGTTGAACAGGCGATGACCGCCGTCTGTGCGCTGCGGTTTCAACAATCCGTAACGCCTCTGCCACGCGCGTAACGTGACAGGATTGATATCACAAAGCAACGCCACTTCACCAATTGTGTAAAGCGCCATCCTCTCACCCTTGCTCGCGAGGTCCCGGTTTAACTTTAGACGCAGATTTGCGAACCAGGTAGTTTTGTCCGTTTTTAGTTCATCGTTAGGGTGATTTTATTTTTGCCAGGTGATTTTGAGTGATCGTACTCACGAATTCTCATTTTTCTGCAAGAGTTCAAAGAAAGTTAAACGCAGGCAATGTATGTTACGCGTTTTAAAGGGAAGTGTGGTTTGCGGGTATGTACGATTTTAATCTGGTGTTGCTGCTGCTTCAGCAGATGTGCGTTTTTTTAGTCATTGCGTGGTTAATGAGTAAAACGCCATTATTCATACCGTTAATGCAGGTCACGGTTCGTCTGCCGCATAAATTTCTCTGCTACATCGTCTTTTCCATTTTCTGCATTATGGGCACCTGGTTCGGGTTGCACATCGACGATTCGATTGCTAATACGCGGGCGATTGGCGCGGTGATGGGCGGCTTACTCGGCGGTCCGGTCGTCGGAGGGCTGGTTGGTCTGACCGGCGGGTTACATCGATACTCAATGGGGGGCATGACTGCGCTAAGCTGCATGATTTCGACCATCGTCGAAGGATTGCTCGGCGGCCTAGTACACAGCATCCTGATCCGTCGCGGGCGCACTGATAAAGTCTTTAACCCCATTACCGCCGGTGCAGTCACGTTCGTCGCTGAAATGGTGCAAATGTTGATCATCCTGGCGATTGCCCGACCTTATGAAGATGCGGTGCGTCTGGTGAGTAATATTGCTGCGCCAATGATGGTCACCAATACCGTCGGCGCGGCGCTGTTTATGCGTATATTGCTCGATAAACGCGCGATGTTTGAAAAATACACTTCAGCTTTTTCTGCCACTGCGCTGAAAGTGGCGGCCTCGACGGAAGGCATTTTGCGCCAGGGGTTTAACGAAGTGAACAGCATGAAAGTGGCACAGGTGCTGTATCAGGAGCTGGATATTGGTGCAGTCGCGATTACCGATCGAGAGAAATTGCTGGCCTTTACCGGAATTGGTGACGATCACCATTTACCCGGCAAACCGATTTCTTCGACTTACACCTTAAAAGCGATTGAAACCGGTGAAGTGGTCTACGCTGATGGCAACGAAGTACCTTATCGTTGCTCTTTGCATCCGCAATGCAAACTGGGTTCGACGCTGGTGATTCCGTTGCGTGGTGAGAATCAGCGGGTGATGGGCACCATCAAATTGTATGAAGCGAAAAACCGTTTGTTCAGCTCAATCAACCGCACGCTGGGGGAAGGGATTGCGCAATTGCTTTCGGCGCAGATCCTCGCCGGGCAATATGAGCGGCAAAAAGCGATGCTCACGCAGTCAGAAATTAAACTGCTTCACGCCCAGGTGAATCCCCATTTCCTGTTCAATGCGCTTAACACCATTAAAGCCGTTATCCGCCGCGACAGCGAACAGGCCAGCCAACTGGTGCAGTATCTTTCCACTTTTTTCCGCAAAAACTTAAAGCGGCCTTCGGAGTTTGTTACTCTCGCCGACGAAATTGAACACGTGAATGCTTATCTGCAAATTGAAAAGGCGCGCTTCCAGTCACGGTTGCAGGTCAACATTGCTATTCCGGAGGAATTATCCCGGCAGCAGTTGCCCGCGTTTACCCTGCAACCAATAGTGGAAAACGCTATTAAACATGGAACCTCACAACTGCTGGATACAGGACGAGTGGCAATTAGCGCAAGGCGTGAAGGGCAACATTTGATGCTGGAGATCGAAGACAATGCCGGTTTGTATCAACCGGCAACCAATGCCAGTGGGCTGGGGATGAATCTGGTGGATAAGCGTTTACGTGAGCGGTTTGGCGATGACTATGGGATAAGTGTCGCCTGTGAGCCTGATAGTTACACCCGAATAACGTTACGACTGCCATGGAGGGACGAGGCATGATTAAAGTCTTAATTGTCGATGATGAACCATTAGCACGGGAAAACCTGCGCGTATTTTTGCAGGAGCAGAGCGATATTGAAATTGTCGGCGAGTGCTCAAACGCCGTGGAAGGGATTGGCGCGGTGCATAAACTGCGCCCGGATGTGCTGTTTCTCGACATTCAGATGCCACGCATCAGCGGTCTGGAAATGGTGGGGATGCTCGACCCGGAACATCGTCCGTATATCGTTTTTCTCACCGCGTTTGACGAATACGCCATTAAAGCCTTTGAAGAACATGCCTTTGATTATCTGCTGAAGCCGATTGATGAAGCGCGGCTGGAGAAAACGCTGGCGCGTTTGCGTCAGGAGCGGAGCAAGCAGGATGTTTCGCTGTTACCGGAAAATCAGCAGGCGCTGAAATTTATTCCTTGTACGGGGCACAGTCGGATTTATTTACTGCAAATGAAAGATGTAGCGTTTGTCAGCAGTAGGATGAGCGGTGTTTACGTCACCAGTCACGAAGGGAAAGAGGGCTTTACTGAACTGACTTTACGCACCCTGGAGAGTCGTACACCGCTACTGCGTTGTCATCGCCAGTATCTGGTTAACCTCGCGCATTTACAGGAGATTCGTCTGGAAGATAATGGCCAGGCCGAGTTGATTTTGCGTAATGGCTTAACCGTGCCGGTCAGCCGCCGTTATCTGAAAAGCTTAAAAGAGGCGATTGGCCTGTAAAAGACTGCTAAAATGGCTTTTTGCCTCATCAACACCTGAAGGCCTCATGCTAAGTAACGATATTCTGCGCAGCGTGCGCTACATTTTAAAAGCCAATAATAACGACCTGGTGCGCATTCTGGCGCTGGGCAATGTCGAAACCACTGCCGAACAGATTGCCATCTGGTTGCGTAAAGAAGATGAAGAAGGTTTTCAACGTTGTCCGGACATTATTTTGTCCTCATTCCTGAATGGTCTGATTTACGAAAAACGCGGCAGGGATGAGTCTGCACCGGCACTGGAGCCGGAACGTCGTATTAATAACAATATTGTGCTGAAAAAATTGCGCATCGCGTTTTCACTGAAAACCGATGACATCCTGGCGATCCTCACCGAACAGCAGTTCCGCGTTTCTATGCCGGAAATTACTGCGATGATGCGCGCACCGGATCATAAAAACTTCCGCGAATGCGGCGATCAATTCTTGCGTTATTTTCTGCGTGGACTGGCTGCGCGCCAGCATGTGAAGAAAAACTAAGACCGGTCTGGAGGCCATGCAGAGAGCATGGCCTCCGGCAGATTATTTCACTTCTTTAAAGCCAGCGGCTTTCATCACCAGTTCCATTTGCGCCATAGTGATACCTTTTTTGGCATCGTCAGCAGAAATGTTAATGCCGGAAATACCCTGCAGGGCTTTAAAATCAACTTTTTCCATATCGATAGTCACGTTTTCCTGCGCGTAAGTATCAGTAAAGGTTAATTTTTCTTCAACGCCAGCAATGTTTTTATATTTTGCACTTAACGGCTCAAGCTTTTTAGCCGCCTCTTCTTTGTTAGCTGCACCGATGGTTGCAAACTGAATTTTGGTTTCTGAAGATTGCTTAAGCACCTTGTCGCCTTTGTAGACATAGGTAATGGCAATTTCAGTACCGTTCAGATTGGCACTAAATTTCTTTGATTCTTCTTTGTCACCACAGCCAGCGAGAGAGAAAACCAGAACAGATGCAACAACGAGGGAAAACAGCTTGTTGAAAGCCTTCATGTAAAACTCCATTTTATCAAGATCAGAAAACTGGTGACTCTCACCAGGGCGCTATAGAATATTCTTTATACCTCGTCTTGAGCAGTCCGGAAATGGAGTAGATCTCTTAATAAAAAGCATTTTTTCCTCCTTGTTGCTCAAGCATCAGTAACAACTGTTCGCAGAGTAAAACACAATTATTCAATACTTCTGCCAGTGTCTCGCTTTCCGAATTGCGTAATTGCTTCAACACATGCGCCAGCCGATAAAAACCGATTACGGAGAGTTCGTTCGCCAGCAAATCAGCCTGACTAATGGCGCTCTGTTCCTGATAGCGCCAGCCGTTATGGAGCAGTTGAATAATTATGTGATTTCTCGTCCTGATAGATAAAGTGTCTCATTCTGCATCCCTGTAATTTTATCCAGTTTAATACAGATGCTAACAGCATTTGCGCAGGTTACAGAGCGACAAAAAGGCGAGAAAACAACTTTAGGAATTTATAAAGAAAAGGCGCTGTTGATGCAGCGCCTTGAAGGGAGTTATTTCACTTGATGACCAGGTTTAGCACCGGCATCCGGGCTTAACAGGAAGATATCTTTCCCGCCAGGACCTGCGGCCATCACCATGCCTTCGGAGATACCAAAGCGCATTTTACGCGGAGCCAGGTTAGCCACCATAATGGTGTGACGACCAATCAGCGCCTGTGGGTCTGGGTAAGCAGAACGAATGCCGGAGAAGACATTGCGTTTTTCGCCACCCAGATCCAGCGTCAGGCGCAGCAGCTTGTCAGAACCCTCAACAAACTCTGCGTTTTCAATCAGCGCCACGCGCAGGTCAACTTTGGCGAAGTCGTCAAAGGTGATGGTTTCCTGAATCGGATCATCAGCCAGCGGGCCAGTAACTGGCGCGGCAGTTGCTTTCACTTCTTCTTTGGATGCTTCCACCAGTGCTTCCACCTGTTTCATATCGATACGGTTATACAGTGCCTTGAACGGATTCACTTTATGGCCCAGCAGCGGTTGCTGAATACCATCCCAGGTCAGTTCCGTATTGAGGAATGCTTCCGCACGTTCAGTCAGTTTCGGCAGTACCGGTTTCAGGTACGTCATCAGCACGCGGAACAGGTTAATGCCCATTGAGCAAATCGCCTGCAGGTCAGCATCGCGGCCTTCCTGTTTCGCCACCACCCACGGAGCCTGCTCGTCAACATAGCGGTTAGCCAGGTCAGCCAGCGCCATGATTTCGCGCACAGCTTTACCAAATTCGCGGCTTTCCCACGCTTCGCCAATAACTTCAGCGGCATCGGTAAAGGTTTTGTACAGTTCAGGGTCAGCCAGTTCGCTTGCCAACACGCCGTCAAAACGCTTGTTGATAAAGCCAGCGTTACGGGAGGCCAGGTTAACCACTTTATTGACGATATCGGCATTCACACGCTGAACGAAATCCTCCAGGTTGAGATCGATATCATCAATGCGCGAAGAGAGTTTCGCAGTGTAGTAGTAACGCAGGCTGTCAGCGTCAAAATGATTCAGCCAGGTGCTGGCTTTAATAAAGGTGCCGCGAGACTTGGACATCTTCGCGCCGTTCACCGTCACATAGCCATGAACAAACAGGTTGGTCGGCTTGCGGAAGTTGCTGCCTTCCAGCATGGCAGGCCAGAACAGGCTGTGGAAGTAAACAATATCTTTACCGATGAAGTGGTACAGCTCGGCGGTGGAGTCTTTCTTCCAGTATTCATCGAAGCTTACGCTGTCGCCGCGCTTGTCGCACAGATTCTTGAAAGAACCCATGTAGCCAATCGGTGCGTCCAGCCAGACGTAGAAGTATTTGCCTGGTGCGTTCGGAATTTCAAAACCGAAGTAAGGCGCATCGCGGGAGATATCCCACTGTTGCAGGCCGGATTCAAACCACTCCTGCATTTTGTTTGCCACCTGCTCCTGCAACGCGCCGCTGCGGGTCCATGCCTGCAACATTTCGCTGAAAGAGGGCAGATCAAAGAAGAAGTGTTCGGAATCACGCATCACCGGCGTAGCACCAGAAACCACAGATTTCGGCTCGATCAGTTCAGTCGGACTGTAGGTCGCGCCGCAGACTTCACAGTTATCGCCGTATTGATCTGGCGCTTTACATTTCGGGCAGGTGCCTTTCACAAAACGATCCGGCAGGAACATACCTTTTTCCGGGTCGTACAACTGAGAGATGGTGCGGTTTTTAATAAAACCGTTCTCTTTCAGGCGAGTATAGATAAGCTCAGACAACTGACGGTTCTCTTCGCTGTGCGTCGAGTGATAGTTGTCGTAGCTGATATTAAAGCCTGCGAAATCAGTCTGATGCTCCTGACTCATTTCGCCAATCATCTGCTCCGGGGTAATACCAAGCTGCTGGGCTTTCAGCATGATCGGCGTACCGTGGGCATCGTCGGCGCAGATGAAGTTGACCTCGTGGCCGCGCATTCGCTGGTAACGGACCCAGACATCAGCCTGGATGTGCTCCAGCATATGGCCGAGGTGGATAGAGCCGTTAGCGTACGGCAGTGCGCACGTCACCAGAATTTTCTTCGCGACTTGAGTCATAGTAGGCATTACTTCTTAGTAGTGAAAAGGGGTTAGATAGTACCAAATGGAAAAATGTTAAGTAAGTACTTATCTATTTTCTTCAGGTAAACTATTTAGCTGATGGTTTATCTATATAAATAAGGAGTCGGGATGAACGAACAATCCCAGGCCAAATCACCAGAAGCCTTGCGCGCAATAGTCGCCGGGACACTGGCTAATTTTCAGCACCCAACCCTGAAGCATAACCTTACCACGCTGAAAGCGTTGCATCATGTCGCCTGGATGGACGACACGCTGCATGTGGAGCTGGTTATGCCGTTCGTCTGGCATAGCGCGTTCGAAGAGTTAAAAGAGCAATGTAGCGCCGAATTGCTGCGTATCACCGGGGCAAAAGCTATCGACTGGAAACTGTCGCATAACATTGCCACGCTGAAACGCGTGAAGAATCAGCCGGGAATTAACGGCGTGAAGAACATTATCGCGGTCAGTTCCGGCAAAGGTGGCGTGGGTAAATCCTCCACGGCGGTAAACCTGGCGCTGGCGCTGGCGGCGGAAGGAGCGAAAGTCGGCATTCTGGATGCCGACATTTATGGTCCGTCTATCCCAACCATGCTGGGGGCAGAAAATCAGCGTCCGACCTCGCCGGACGGGACTCATATGGCACCGATTATGTCTCATGGCCTGGCAACCAACTCAATTGGTTATCTGGTCACTGACGACAACGCGATGGTGTGGCGTGGCCCGATGGCGAGCAAGGCGTTAATGCAGATGTTGCAGGAAACCTTATGGCCGGATCTGGATTATCTGGTGCTCGACATGCCGCCAGGCACCGGTGACATTCAATTGACACTGGCGCAAAACATTCCAGTAACTGGTGCAGTAGTGGTCACCACACCACAGGACATCGCGCTGATTGATGCGAAAAAAGGTATCGTGATGTTCGAGAAAGTCGAAGTTCCGGTACTGGGTATTGTCGAGAACATGAGCGTCCATATTTGCAGTAACTGTGGTCATCATGAGCCGATTTTCGGCACTGGTGGGGCAGAGAAACTGGCCGAGAAATACCATACGCAGTTGTTGGGGCAAATGCCGTTACACATTAGCCTGCGTGAAGATCTCGACAAAGGAACACCTACCGTTATCAGCCGTCCGGAGAGCGAATTTACTACTATCTACCGCCAACTGGCTGACCGGGTTGCTGCTCAGCTCTACTGGCAAGGTGAAGTTATTCCAGGTGAGATCTCCTTCCGCGCGGTCTAACGTGCATTAGCCTTTCTGGTTGTTCGTCATACACCGCAGAAATGATACATTGATGCGGTGTATTTATTTTGTGGCTTTAAATGAACACTTTTTTAATGCTGCGAATATTCAGTGGATCTTAGTCCTAAACTGTACAAAGTAGATTGATCGTACAGGTAAAGCCTCTTTATCATCCTTCGTGGCTGTGTAGCGGATGTACAGCTATAGTTTGTTATGCACTCAATCTATCCAGGCATAACCTTTACTACAGGGATAACGTTCAATGAATAAGTATTGGCTGTCAGGAATCATTTTTCTTGCCTATGGATTGGCTTCTCCCGCGTTCTCTTCAGAGACTGCCGCATTAACGATTAATGGCAGGATCAGCCCCCCAACATGCAGTATGGATATTGTTAATAGCCAGCCCCAACAGCATTGCGGTCAGGTATCGCAAAGCGTTGATACCCGTCATCGGATTTCTTCGCCGGTAAAAGGCGTCACTACAGAGCTGGTTACAGCGGGCAACGATAGCAAACGTCGAATCGTATTAAATCGCTACGATTAATCAGGCAACACTCTTTTAATAATATTTGGAGAGCCTAAATCATTCCCATGAATGATTTAGGCTTTTTTATTTATTTTAAGAATGTGGTTAACAGTAAATTATGTCAATTAATAGATGTGGTAAATATTTAATTCCCTTAAGTATTTGTTGTAATTATATTGCAATGGTTAAATTGTTTTGAATCAATAAAACAATACGTTTACATTGCAGTAACTTTTTTGATGTGAGAAATTTGTTTCCGCGAGATACAGAGTCTTAACAATCAAAATAAACTATATTAAGGAACCTATTATGAAACATTCAATTATTGCTACCGCTGTCTTTTCTTCTTTTTTTATGAGTGCTGGCGTATTTGCTGCAGACGTTGATACCGGAACTTTAACCATTAAGGGGAATATTGCAGAGTCTCCGTGTAAATTTGAAGCGGGTGGTGATTCAGTAAGTATTAATATGCCAACTGTTCCGACCACTGTCTTTGAAGGTAAAGCGAAATATTCAACCTATGATGATGCTGTCGGTGTAACCAGTAGTATGTTAAAAATTAGCTGTCCGAAAGAAGTAGCTGGTGTAAAACTCTCGTTGATCACCAATGATAAAATAACCGGCAACGATAAAGCGATAGCCAGTAGTAACGATACCGTGGGTTATTATCTCTATTTAGGCGATAACAGCGATGTCCTGGATGTTTCTGCACCTTTTAACATTGAGAGTTATAAAACAGCGGAAGGTCAATATGCTATTCCGTTTAAAGCAAAATACCTGAAACTGACAGAAGACTCAGTGCAATCAGGTGATGTGGTCTCTTCTTTAGTTATGCGTGTGGCGCAGGATTAATAATTAAATAATTTTTCAAGTTTCTCCAGGAAATAAACATGGCCGCTATCTCCATGGCGGCCTTTTAATTTTAAGAGGCATTAAGATGAAAGGGTTATTAGCTTTACTCATTTCTTCTATGGTTCTTCCTGCACATGCCGGAATTGTCATCTACGGGACGCGAATTATTTACCCGGCTGAAAATAAAGAAGTGATGGTGCAGTTGATGAATCAGGGAAACCGATCTTCATTACTTCAGGCGTGGATTGATGATGGCGACACATCACTGCCGCCGGAAAAGATTCAGGTTCCTTTCATGCTAACGCCACCAGTGGCAAAAATAGGGGCTAACTCCGGACAGCAAGTAAAAATTAAAATCATGCCGAATAAGCTGCCCAGTAATAAAGAGAGCATTTTTTATCTGAACGTTATGGATATTCCACCTAATAGTCCAGAACAAGAAGGCAAGAATGTACTGAAGTTTGCGATGCAAAACAGAATCAAATTGTTTTACCGACCGGCGGGTATTGCTCCGGTTAATAAAGCAACGTTTAATAAATTGCTGGTAAATCGTAGCGGCAATGGGCTGGTGATAAAAAATGATTCGCCGAACTGGGTGACGATTTCCGATGTAAAAGCGAATAATGTCAAAGTCAATTATGAAACCATCATGATTGCGCCATTAGAAAGCCAGAGTGTAAACGTCAAAACTAATAATGCGAATAGCTGGTATCTGACCATTATTGATGATGATGGCAACTATATTAGCGACAAAATTTAATTGCAGGAGCTGCCCGTGTTGAGAATAACCCCACTCGCATCAGCAATCGTAGCGTTATTGCTCGGCATTGAAGCGTATGCAGCAGAAGAAACCTTTGATACCCATTTTATGATGGGGGGAATGAAAGACCAACAGGTTGCTCATATTCGCCTTGATGATAATCAACCTTTACCGGGCCAATATGACATCGATATTTATGTCAATAAACAATGGCGTGGGAAATATGAGATTATCGTTAAAGATAACCCCGAAGAAACATGCCTGGCGAGAGAAATTATCAAGCGGTTAGGTATTAATACCGATAACTTCGCCAGTAGTAAGCAATGTTTAACATTAGAGCAACTTGTTCAGGGTGGGAGTTATGCCTGGAATATCGGTGTTTTTCGTTTAGATTTCAGCGTTCCGCAAGCCTGGGTTGATGAACTGGAAAGTGGTTATGTCCCGCCGGAAAACTGGGAACGGGGTATTAATGCTTTTTATACCTCTTATTATATGAGCCAGTATTACAGCGACTATAAAGCGTCGGGTAATAACAAGAGTAGTTATGTTCGTTTTAACAGTGGATTAAATCTGCTGGGGTGGCAACTGCATTCTGATGCCAGTTTCAGCAAAACGGATAACAATCCTGGGGAGTGGAAAAGCAATACCCTATATCTGGAACGCGGGTTTGCACAAATTCTCGGCACGCTGCGTGTCGGTGATATGTACACCTCAAGCGATATTTTTGACTCTGTTCGCTTCAGTGGCGTGCGACTTTTTCGTGATATGCAGATGTTGCCTGACTCGAAGCAAAATTTTACCCCACGAGTGCAGGGGATTGCGCAGAGTAACGCGCTGGTAACCATTGAACAAAACGGTTTTATTGTTTATCAGAAGGAGGTTCCACCTGGCCCATTTTCGATTACTGATTTGCAATTGGCCGGTGGTGGAGCGGATCTTGATGTTAGCGTGAAAGAGGCTGACGGTTCGGTTACCACGTACCTGGTGCCTTATTCGGCGGTGCCAAATATGTTGCAACCGTGCGTGTCGAAATATGAATTTGCGGCGGGGCGTAGCCATATTGAAGGAGCAAATAAGCAAAGTGATTTTGTTCAGGTCGGTTACCAGTATGGCTTTAATAATTTATTAACGCTGTATGGCGGCACGATGATTGCCAATAATTACTACGCATTTACTCTTGGGACTGGCTGGAATACACGCATTGGCGCGATTTCTGTCGATGCAACAAAATCTCATAGTAAGCAAGATAATGGCGATGTTTTTGACGGACAAAGTTATCAGATAGCCTACAACAAATTTGTGACTCAAACATCGACGCGTTTTGGCCTGGCAGCCTGGCGTTATTCTTCGCGCGATTACCGGACGTTTAATGATTATGTCTGGGCAAATAATAAAGATAATTATCGTCGCGATAAAAATGATGCCTATGACATTGCAGATTATTACCAGAATGATTTTGGGCGCAAAAATAGCTTTTCCGCCAATATGAGTCAGTCATTGCCAGAAGGCTGGGGTTCTGTGTCATTAAGCACATTATGGCGAGATTACTGGGGGCGTAGCGGCAGCAGTAAAGATTATCAGTTGAGTTACTCCAATAACTTGCAACGGATAAGTTATACCCTCGCAGCAAGCCAGGCTTACGACGAGAATCATCATGAAGAGAAACGCTTTAATATTTTTATCTCGATTCCTTTTGACTGGGGTGATGACGTCACGACACCACGGCGGCAAATATATATGTCTAATTCAACGACCTTTGATGATCAGGGTCTTGCCTCAAACAATACAGGAATATCGGGAACTGTTGGAAGCAGGGATCAGTTTAACTATGGGGTCAACCTGAGTTATCAGCATCAGGGAAATGAAACGACAGCTGGAGCGAATTTGACCTGGAACGCGCCGGTTGCGACAGTGAATGGCAGTTATAGTCAGTCGAGTACTTATCGACAGGCTGGAGCCAGTGTTTCAGGGGGCATTGTCGCCTGGTCGGGGGGCGTTAATCTGGCGAACCGTCTTTCCGAAACGTTTGCTGTGATGAATGCGCCAGGAATTAAAGATGCTGGTAATGACTCTAACTTATTGATAGTGTTTTATGTTCAGATAATGCCCGATGACTTTGTCATGCAGCTCCACCGATT
>NZ_SZVK01000057.1:0-25026 GCF_005280595.1 Escherichia sp. MR
GGTGGGAAAAAATTTCCTAAGGTTATACCCGAAACCGAGCGATACCCGCCCTGGTTAAACCGGAGATAACCCGATGAAAGAACAAGACCGTAAAGTAATGCGTATTTCCTTCAAACGTGCGACAGAGCAGCAACGCAAAGAGTTCCTGGCTGATGATGTAGCGGCCGTTTATGACCTCATGAAAGAGGTTGTGGAATCAGGGAGCTACACGGCGGCAAAGATGCTTAAACTGCAATTCTTGCTGGGCGACCTGAAATACAAATCCGAAGTTGTCGCCGGACGACGCGAGCATTAAACCGTAACGATAACGAACAACTAGCCTCGGCAATTGCCGGGGCTTTTTTACATCCAGACAAAGGAGAACATGGGATGCCTTCGACAAGCACCAAAAAAGAAATGGCGGTTAGTGATGTGCTTTACGCGCTTTCGACTATATGTGACGGAGCAATGATGAGGATGAAAGTCCTCCATGAAGCATACGGAAAAAGTCACGATGAGGCAGCTAAAGAATGCCTGAATGAGATTGTGGACTTCATTGATAGCCATCGGTCGCTGATAGCTCTCGATAACCAGCCGCAAGCCGAAGAATGCCAGAAGCGCGAGTATAAAACGATATATGGGAATAAGTTCTTCTGTCTAAGCGAGTTGGCTGCAAAGGTGGCCGACATTCTGGAGAACAACGGCGGTCGAATGCGTCAGGTTAGCTATCTGTCTGAATATGAATCTCTAATCATGTTAGTTGATCATTTAGTTGATACAGGAGCTTTACAGCTCAACTGCCTAAGGCTATCTGGTCACCCGATAAAAATGAATGGAAGGATATAACCGTGGACTTGCCGAGTGATTTGTTCTGGTTTCCGCTTCCAATAAGAGATTTGTTGGTATTTCTGGCTGGCGCTTACGTCTGGAGAAAAGCGAAAGACACCTCGTTATCTTTGAGGTTTGTCTTAGCTATATCGGTAGGAACCGCGCTGGGTACGGCGTATCTCTTGACATTACTGGAGATATTCATTGAAGAATGGATAGTTTCATGAATGGTCTTGGCATTTTTCTGGTGATTATGGCCGTGTGGTTTTGTTTCTCGCTGGTGGTTATTGCTGGTGTCCTGTGGCGCATCTTAGTGGCGCAGAGAGCTTTTCGGCGTAAGCGAGAGCAAATGCACCTTGATTTATATCGAAAGTAACTCTTACAGCCTCGCGGTGTCGCGGGGCTTTTTATTTTCAGGTGATGTTATGGAAAAGAAAGAAGATAAACCGATTGCCATTGGTGCAGATGCTGTTCCGTTTAAGTTTGAATTATCCCAACTGGTAACAATGCGTATCAGTGACGAATGGGGAGAAGTTAAAGCCCGTGCTCAGTATGCAAATGGCGAAAACCAGTATCTGATTCACTATCAGGCGGCTGATGGCCGTGCTACCACAGAGTGGTTTGGTGAGTCAATGCTGGAAGCAACAGAAGATGATCGTTATCCTGGCTGCCCTGTTTTTGCCTGTGTTGATTTGCCAGAAGGCGCGGTACTTGAAGACGACAAAGAAGAATGCTCGTCTGATGGCGAACTTGTCATTACCGGAATCGTTGATGGTAAGCCGGAATACTCTCGTATTGAGGTAAATAACGGCTGCCTCCGTTTGATCCCTGCGTAACGCATTACAGCAGCTCTTGTGCCTATCAGGGGCTGCGATAATGCGCAAACCAAAGCTGCCTCGTTAACTCCAGCTCGCTGTGGAGTTAATGCTGGTGGCTTTTTTATTACTGGAAGGTGGGCGACCGCCGTCAGTTGCGACCTGACGACAGTCATTCATACCCACAGGGTGCCGTGGATACAAACCGAGGCCCACTTGCTTGCACAAGCGAGGGGATTTTAGCGGATAAACGGCATGACAAAACAACTTAATGTGGTTTCTTTACCACTTTCTGTGTTGATTGGTTATGAAAAGAACGCTCGCACACACTCCGTGGAGCAGGTAGATCAGATTGTTGCCAGCATACAGGAGTACGGATGGACTAATCCGATCCTGATAGACGAGAACAACGTTGTAATTGCTGGTCATGGTCGAATTGCTGCGGCCACTCAGTTGGGGATGGATGATGTTCCCTGCATTGTTCTGGCTGGGCTAACGGAGAATCAGAAGAAGGCATATCGTCTGGCCGACAACCGTATTCCGCTGAATGCTGGTTGGGATGAAGAATTGTTAAGCGCGGAGCTTGCAGATCTTGCGGCCGATGATTTTGCTCTGGACTCAATTGGTTTTACTCAGCGCGAACTGGATAACTTATTGAGTGCGGCGGTCTACGATGACACAGAGGGTATGGATATCCCATTTGAGAAGGATGAGGCTAAATCTGGCGTAAAAGTTCAGTACTTGTCATTTGGAGGTCATAAAATCCCGGCAACGGATGAGGAAGCGGATCGTTTTGACTGCGCGGTGTCTCGTTATGTTGATGATAATGGCAGCTATATCGGATTTGTATCCGCATTGCTGGCTGGGGAGGTGTGCTGATGCTTCACCTCAATTACGACATAACGCACCTACGCGGCGCGGAATATAACCCGCGTTTTATCGGTGAGGATGATCTTGCGAGGCTGGCGGAAAGCGTCAGGGAGCTGGGGCTTGTGAAGCCATTGATAGTGCGCGGCGATTTGCTGGTGGCGGGACACCAAAGGACGAAGGCGCTACGTAAGTTGGGAATAACGCGTGCTGCGGTGTATGTGTTGCCCTGTGAAACGACGGTATACGACGAAGTACGGTTTAACCAACTGCATAACGGAACGGATTTTGATAGCGGAGATGAGCGTTGCAGGGTGTCCGGTCTGGAAGATAAGCATGGTTTTGTTCAGGTATCGGCAAGCCAGATCTCAGGCAATATGCGCGCGAAAATGGCATATGTTCGAAAGAACATAGCGGAACTGGTTATCAAGTATGGTCCGTGGGGTGGTTGTGTTGCTACTCAGTCTGGCGAGGTTATTCACTGTGCTCAGTATGCATTAGCAGCGAAGATGACGCGCACACCGCTAACGGTGTTTGTGATCCCTGATGTTGAGAAGGAAAAATACCAAAGTTATCTGAATAAAACTTATGGTGTATTTGAGTATTCTCATCTGGAGAAAACAACATACATCCAGACGTATGCGCAGCTTATGCGGTTGCGTAATGGTGGCAGCCTGAAATCAAACCTGTATGAGTCGTTGATCCTCCCGATCATTGCCAAGACGCCAAGAGGAATTGATTTTGGTTCGGGGCAGGGAGACTACGCGCGAATGCTCAGGGCAAAGGGGTATAACCTGCATGATCTCGAGCTTTTCCGCCGTAAGGGCGCAGGAAACACTCTGGATAGGGCTGCAACAAACCGAATGATTGATACGCTGGTGGACGACTTAAAAACGCGAGGGCGTTACGACTACGTGATTTGCGATAGCGTTTTGAACTCGGTCGATAGTGTCGAGGCTGAATGGTCCGTTCTGACGGTTCTGAAAGGCCTGTGTAAAGCTGGTGGGTCAATATTCTTTTCTGGCCGTAGCCGTGGAGAGCTGGAGAGTGTGCTTAAACGAACGCAAGCTGCTAGCTCTATAAGCCGGCTTTATTTTATTGACCATAACGGTTTTTCTGCTTTGTACCGGAAGGGACACTGGTTTTATCAGAAGTTCCATTCTGATGAGGAAGTGAAGCAATTGTGCCGTGAGCATAGCTTCAGAATAAAGCGGTCGGTATTTAACGGTAAGAGCTGGTATTTGCACGTTATTAACGATGATTCTCTTCGCTGGGAGAGTCTGGAGAAAGCTGTTCGTTTTGAGTTTGAGTTGCCGTTGCCTGGTGGTTCAACAATCGGACGATCTGATGATGTGCTGGCGGCTTTCCGGCCGTTGATTAAGTAGTGTGTAGGAGGTGCTGGTGGCTGACAGAATTGAGATAAAGATGGATTTTTCTTCTCAGGATATTCAACGACAACTCCAGCGCCTTGAAGAACGCGAATTGCCATTCGCAATGGCGCTTGCGGCAACTAGAACGGCAAAGGCTTCTCAGGCTGCGATTAAGAATGAAATTAATCGGGTATTTGACAGGCCCACGCCGTGGATTCAGAACTCTACTTACGTTTTGGCCGCAAAGAAGAGTGATCCTACAGCCATTGTGTATGCTCGTGAATGGGGAGGAACGCCAGCCCCTGTAACGTTGACTCCGCAAATCGAAGGTGGCCAACGACAGTACAAACGCTCAGAAGGGGCGCTAAGGGCTGGTGGATATTTGCCTAACGGCTGGCAGCTTGCTCCTGGTCCCGGCGCAAAGCTGGACAAATACGGGAATATTTCGCGGGGGCAATTACAGCAGGTCTTATCTGGCCTAAGAGTTCAGCGAGATGCGCATCAAAATCGCCGTCAGGGCAAGCCTACGGAGTTTTTTGTTGTTCGACCTGGTACAAGTAACCCGCTTCAACCAGGCGTCTGGCAGCGCGTTGGGCGGCGTCCTACGTTGATCCTTACGTTTATCCAGCAACCTAACTATTCGCAGCGTCTTGATTGGCATGGCGTGGCGCTGCGTGCTGGTGAGGATGCGTTTGCTGATGAAGTCACAAAGGCTATTGATGACATTCTTTCTAAGACCTTCTCTCGTTAATCATCGTGTGGTTGATGGTGTTGTTATGCAGAGTGTATTCACTGTGTTCTGTAGCGTCGCTCGCTGGCTGTCTGTGGGGGAGCACGAGCATCGTTTCATCGTCCGGCAGAATTGGGTCCTTCTGGCCAAAAGCGTTGGATGCGGGTCATTCGAACCCCGATGTTCGGCTAGCTAAACGTGAAAAAAGTTAGGTTAAAAGTTGCGGTAAAAGAAATTTACTCATCTCATTGAAAAATATCTGGAAAACGTGATTTTTTGCTGTATTTGTGCTGGTAAAAAGAAAGTGGAAAATTTTCTTTTAAATCATCAAGATACGCGCAGATCTTTAACCAATGTGATGTTGTTCTGATAAAAATCGTTATAAATCATGCAAATACATCCAATCTTTTAACCAAAACACCATCGCAAGATCCTTTTTACTTATAAAAACTTAATAAAATCAGATAATTATGCTGGTTTGTGTGATTTTTTATGAGTAAAAAGATCGTCATTTTTCTCTTTTAGTATCAATAAGTTAAACAGTTTTCTTTAACCTGTTGTGTTATGGCGGTTAAAAAATGGCTCTAAAAATCGAATATTTACCAGTCGGTAAGCTGCTCAGATATGCCAAAAATTCACGGACTCATTCAGATGAGCAAGTTGAACAGTTGGTGAACAGTATCCGTGAGTTCGGTTTCACTAATCCTGTGCTGATCGATGAAAAGAATGAACTGATTGCGGGGCATGGTCGGCTTGCAGCAGCCGAAATTCTGGAAATGGATAAAGTTCCGGCGATTCGGTTGAGTAACCTTTCTGAAAAACAGAAGAAGGCTTACAGGATTGCAGATAACAAGCTGGCCTTAAATGCTGGCTGGGATATGCAGCTTCTGGCCGAAGAAGTCAAAGAGTTAATGGATGATGATTTTGATATTGATCTGCTTGGGTTTAATGATGCAGAGCTTGACGAAATGTTAAGCGATGAACAGCCGCAGGAAGAAGACGATAATTCTTCCCCTGTTGTTCAAATTAAGTACCTGGCTATTGATAAAGAACGTATTCCCGCGACGGATATGGAAATTGCATTGTTGCTGGATGTTTATCGTCAGTACCACGACGCGCATGAAACGCATGAGGGATTTGTTCAGTATCTTGCTAATGGTTGCAAGTAATGGCCATCGTCAGTAAGTCAGAGTTTGCCCGCCGGAAAGGTATTTCTCCGGCAATGGTTACGAAGCTCTGTCGTTCCGGTCGCATTCCAGTGCTGAAAAGCGGCAAGCTGGATTTTGATAAAGCTAGTGCGGCTTATGAAGCGAGCCGACAGGTTGGTCGTGAGGTATCTGCTGAAAATGGAAAAAGAGGGCATGGGATATCTTCGGAACAACCAGAGTTACCCGCTGATGATGCCGGATTAGCTGGTGGAACTTCCGGTGTTGCGGTGCAATTCAACAAGGCTAAGACCGCAGAAAAAATTTATCAGGCAAAGCTGAAACGCCTTGAATTTGAAGAAAAGGAAGGCTCCCTCATCGCTAAAGATGCGGTCAGGGATGATGCATTTCTGGCAGCTAATGAATTGCGTAGTCGCTTATTTAGTATTGCTCCAAGAGCTGCTCCCCGTTGTGAAGGCAAAACAGCCAGGGAAATCGAACGCATTATTGAAGACGAGATTAATTTTGCGCTTCAGGCGCTCCAGGAATCCCGATTTATTAAGCAGGAAGAATAAACCTCATGGGCGAAACAGTATGGAGCACCGCTTTTTTCCGTGCGCTTCGCCCTAAATCACGGCTAACTGTTTCCGAATGGGCTGATAAGTATCGTCATGTAGCGCCGGGAACGTCTCCAGAGCCAGGGCCGTGGCGTACAAGCCGAGTGCCATATTTGCGTGAACCAATGGATGTTATTGGTGACGCTGATACAGAAACAGTAGTGATGCAATGTAGCTCTCAAATTGGTAAATCCGAATTACAGCTAAATGTTATGGGTTACTTTGCAGATCAGGAGCCATCTCCTCAGTTGATGATTTATCCAACGGTAGAGGCGGCTGAGGCTTTTTCAAAGGAACGTATTGATCCGACGTTCAAATATTCCCCTGGTTTGAAACACAAGCTGCATGAAGGGAAAGAGGGGCGCGGTGCAGCCAAAAAGTCCAGCACGACTATACGTATGAAGCATTACGCTGGTGGATATATAGCACTTGTTGGTGCTAATTCCCCAGCAGGTCTTGCATCCAGGCCAATTCGAATACTGTTAGCTGATGAGATTGATCGTTACGGTGTGACGCAGGAGGGCGACCCACTAAAACTAGGTATTCAGCGTACTACCAACTTTCATAATCGTAAGAAAGTTTTTGTTTCTACTCCTGTTTTGGAGGAAACGAGCAAAATCCACAAGTGGTTTAAGCTCTCCGATCAGCGTTACTACCATGTTCCTTGCCCATGTTGTGGCACCATGCAGGTGATGAAATGGTCGCAAGTCAGATGGGATAAGAGCGATTCAGGTGAGGCGTTACCGGAAACGGCCAGATATGAGTGCTGTGAGTGCGGCGGGATTATGCGCGGATCTGGTAAACCAGACGTTGATTGGTTGGCGAAGGGGGTATGGATAGCTGAACATACTGGAGTTAAAGGTATTGTTGGTTTTCATATTAACAGTCTTTACTCCCCGTGGGTTGCATTGTCAGAGTTGGTTGAAGAATTTACGGAAGCAACCAGAAACCGTGATAAAAATGGATTAATGGAGTTTATTAACCTTAAGCTGGGTGAGCCATGGAAAGAGGATGCTAAAGACGATATCGATCCTGAATATTTGTTGCAACGCAGAATAAGGTTTGAAGAGTTTTTACCAGATGATGTTTTATTGTTAAGTGCTGGTGTTGACGTACAGGACACGTATTTAGTTTGTGAATTGGTCGGTTGGGGAAAAGGTAAGGAATCATGGGGTATTGAATATAAAATATTTCCTGGCGATCCCGCACAAGATGTTGTCTGGAAACAACTTGATGAATACTTACTCCGTAGCTGGTCATTTCGTGACGGTCGAAAATTACAGATTTCTTCCGTTTGTATTGACTCTGGTGGGCATTTTACGACAGAGGTATATCGCTTTACTAAGCCGCGAGAATCAAGGCGAATATACTCTATCAGAGGTCGTGGTGGGGTAGGTTTACCGTTTATAGGAAAGCCAAGCAATAATAACCGTGTAGGCGCTATGTTGTTTAATTTGGGGGTTGATGATGGTAAAGGAACCATCATGGCACGAATTAAGCTACATGATCCTGGTCCTGGTTATATGCATTTCCCATTAGATTCTGACAGAGGATATGATACCGAATACTTTAAAGGGCTATTATCAGAGAAAAAAATATTTGAATATAAAAATGGGCAGACAAAAGAAAAGTGGGTGAAAGTCTACGAGCGTAACGAGCCTCTTGATTGCCGTAACTATGCAACTGCTGCGATGGAAATTCTGAACCCTAATTTTAACTGGCTTGCCGAACAGGAAATGCGAGGTAATGTGTATGTGCAGAACTCGTCAGGTATACGTAGAAGACGCCGTAGAGTTATAAGTAAAGGCGTAACCATATAGAGGAAATATAAATGAACAATGAAGCATTTTCTCTGACTGAGGCCAGAGAGATGTTATCTGTCTGGCGGGAAGCATATCGCGCTATTGCTATTGGAGGTCAGTCATATAAATTTGGCACACGGCAGTTAACTCGTGCGGATTTATCAGAAGTCAGAAAAGAGATGGATTACTGGCGTAATGAAGTAGAAAGATTATCAGCAGGTATACGCCGAGGCCCACGAATTAAACGAGTGGTGATAAGAGATTTATGAATATTCTTGATCGAGTTATTGCGCCGTTTTCACCTCAGAGGGCATTAAATCGAGCTTTGGCAAGAAAACGGTTAGAAGCACTTGAAAGTATTAATAACCTTGGATATTCACGTCATGGTGCAAGCACTCATAAAAAATCATTAAGGGGGTGGTTTAGTAAAGCAGGTTCTCCTGATGATGATATTGTTAAAAATATAGATAAATTGCGTGAGCGTTCTCGTGATCTCTTCATGGGGAACCCGCTATCGGTTGGTGCAATAAAAACTATCAGGACAAATGTTGTTGGTTCCGGTTTAAAACTAAATGCAAACATTGATGCCGATTTTTTGGGGCTGACGCAGGAAGAAGCGCGAGCATGGGAAAAGCATGTGGAGCGTGAGTTTAGATTATGGGCTGATTCTCCAAATTGTGATGCATCAAGAATGTGTACTTTTGGACAATTGCAATCATTGGTTCAAATATCTGCGTTAACATCAGGCGATATATTTGCTGCACTACCAGTTATTAAGCGTAATGGTGTTATATATGATTTGTGCGTCTATTTAATTGAAGGTGATCGTGTTTGTAATCCAGAGGACCGTTTTATACCAAATCTTTACGGTGGTGTAGAGGTTGGCGAATTTAGCGAGCCTGTGGCGTACTGGGTTGCAAAACATCACCCGGCCGGGACTTCTGGTTTTGTAACCCGCAAGTGGGAACGCATTCCCGCATATGGGAGTAAAACAGGAAGAAGAAATATTCTGCATGTCATGCAGGATTTTGAAAGGCCTGGGCAACGCCGTGGCGTTCCTGTTCTTGCTCCTGTAATTGAAGCGTTGAAGCAGTTAGGGCGATACACCGATGCTGAATTGGTTGCTGCGGTTGTGTCAGGGATGTTTACAGTCTTTATTAAAACAGACGCGCCTGATGGACCAGTAGGTGAATCGGGTATCCCTCAGTACGAGCAGATCGATAATCATGATGATAACACCCAAGAAATGGGGAATGGCTCCATAGTAAGTTTGGGTGAAGGTGAGTCGATAGATACAGCAAATCCCGGGCGACCAAATACAGCATTTGATGGTTTTGTTGTCGCCATATGCCGTCAAATAGGGGCTGCTTTAGAACTCCCTTATGAACTCTTGGTAAAGCATTTCACAGCAAGTTATAGCGCGAGCAGGGCCGCATTACTTGAGGCCTGGAAAATGTTTCGTATGCGTCGTGACTGGCTGGTTCAGTCATTCTGCCAGCCGATCTATGAGGAATGGTTAGCCGAAGCTGTTGCTAAAGGTCGTGTTATTGCCCCCGGTTTTTTTTATGGTCCTGAATATCGAGCTGCATGGAGTGGCGCTCAATGGTATGGCCCATCACAAGGCCAATTAGATCCTCTTAAAGAAGTTAAAGCCGCAAAAATGCGTGTTGAGGAAACATTCTCTACCCGTGAAAAAGAAGCGGCTGAAATGTCAGGTCTTAACTGGGAAGAAACCGCACAAATTTGTGGCAGGGAGGAGAGTGCTCGCCGTGAATTGGGGCTGATTACGCCTCCTGTTTCTGAGGTAAATGAACAAAATATGGAGACAGATGATGCCTAATTGGTGGGAAATAAAAAATAGCACGGGTGAAGATGACTCTCCGGCTGAACTTTTAATCTACGGATATATTGGCGAATTTGATGAGGTTTCTTCTTCTGATATAGTGAATAAGTTAAAGGATATTTCATCAAATACTATCAACGTAAAAATTAATAGTTATGGCGGTTCTGTTTTTACTGCTCAAGCTATTCTTTCATCATTAAAACGCCATAAGGCGAATATTACTGTTTATATCGACGGCATTGCTGCATCGGCTGCAACTATTATTGCAATGGCGGGTGATAAAATTATTATCCCATCTAATGCTATGATGATGATCCATAATCCGTGGACATGGGCAATGGGGGATGCGGATGAATTGCGTGATATTGCTGAGATGATGGATAAGATACGAAATAGTATTTTATCTGCATATAAGGAGAAAACAGGGCTTTCTGAGGATAAATTAATTGAACTAATGGATCAGGAAACATGGCTAAATGCAGAAGAAGCTGTTGAGCTTGGGTTTGCTGACGAGGTTGAAAAACCAATACGGCTATCTGCTTCCATAAAGGAAGGGATGCTTTCGCTCAATGGAATAACTTTTGAAGCATCAAGGTTTTCAAAATTACCTGATTCGCTCGCAAAGTTGCCACAAAATAAAAATGAATTATCTACTGAATTAAATGAACAAAATGAGGACGATGTTGTGACTCTTGATGAATTAAAGAATAAACATCCAGAATTATACAATCAGGTTTTTAATGCTGGTAAAGACGAGGGCGTTAAATCAGAGCGCGAGCGCATTGAGACAATCGAGAATAGCGTGATTCCAGGTCATGACGACCTAGTTAAGAATGCAAAATTCAAAACGGGTGTTTCTGCTGCTGAACTTGCTTTGGAAATTATGAATGCAGAGCGAGCGCGTAACAAAAACTTTCTTAATCAACGTCAAGAAGACGCAAATGAGGTGAATGATTCAGTTGATGTTAATCAACCAGAAAACAACGGCGATAAACAAGCTGAAGCAGTAAAAAATGTTATTGGATCAGTATTTAAAAACCGCGATAAAAATTAAGGTGAGTTTATGCGAGAGTCTTTTTCATTTGAACCAGATAATCTGATTATTTCTGGTGGTATGCCAGCAATTTCAACAAGTATTAAACTTGCCAGCGGTAAAGTAAAACGAGGTGAGTTACTTGCTTTTGTCAGTATTGATCAGACAACAAATGTTGTCACTGTGGCTCCGATAAATCTCTCTGGTGAGGGAGCGGCAAAAGAACCGTATTGTATTGCTCAACACAGTATTGATGCGACTGATTCAGCGCAAGTAGGAACAGCATGGTTGACCGGAATGTTCAATGCACGTGCGGTTATTCTTCCTGAATCAGCAAAGGTTGCCGATGTATATCTGGCTTGCCGGAAGGTTGGAATATTCATTAATACCGCACAACAAAATCCATCTGCGTAATATAAAGAGGTCGTATTTTTATGCCGAATATTGATATTTTTGAACGACGTACAATGCTTGAGCCTGTTATTCAGAATTTCAAGGCTCGTCGTTTTCTTCTTCGTACTTTTTTTCCTGGTGTTCAGACCTTTAATTCAAAGAAAGTTGATCTGGATTTTGTTCGCGGTGGCCGTACTATGGCTCCGTTTGTTGGTAAAGGTTTTGGCTCAAAAACCGTTGAGCGACGCGGCTTTGTAACGAGAACTCTGGAGCCACCACTTGTTGCACCTGATTTGGTAACAACAGCAGAGCAGCTTTTAAACAGGCTTCCGGGTGAGAATATTTACAACGCAAAATCGCCAGCAGAACGAGCCGCCGAGCAATTAGGTAAAGATTTGCTTGAGCTTGATGAAATGGTTAACCGCCGTGAAGAATGGATGTGTGCACAAGTCTTGTTTACGGGGCAGGTTGATATTGTTGGTGAAGGAGTGGATGACACAGTTTATTTTTGGCCTGAAGAGGAAGGAGATAAACCATATCTTGAACTGACAGGTGATGATTTATGGAGTGCAGCAAAATCAGATCCGTTGGTCAATGTTCGCAACTGGAAACGTCGGGTATCACTAACTTCAGGTTTTACTCCTCGTGTTGCCGTAATGGGCGCAAAAGTTGTTGATGCTTTCGTTAAAAATGAAGCAATAACTAAATATCTTGATAATCGCCGAAAAGAGCTTGGGTATATTAAGCCTGAGGAGTTAGAAGAAGGCGTAACTCATTATGGCAATATTGAAGGTGTCGATTTTTATGGTTACGACGAACTTATTCTCAGTGATAAAACAGGAAAACCAGAACCATTAGTACCGGAAGATAAGATTCTCTTTGGCTCTCCTGGTCGAGGAACGATGCTGTATGGAGCTGTAGAGCTTGTAGATGAGGTTGAAAAGTCTCTGACGATTGTTGAGTCACCACGGGTTCCAGACACCTGGGTATCTCGTAAGGCGGGAGGCCGTTATGTTGCCATGAAGTCATCTCCACTGCCTAATCCTGGTGTAGCTGACGCCTATCTGGTGGCTAAGGTGGTTTAAATGGCCAGACTGGTTAAAAATATTGATACGATAAGCCACGGCTCGCTAAAAGCGGGCCGTTTGCTTAATGGGCTAATGGATAACTCCAGGATTGCCGAACTGATTGCGTCAGGACATGCTATTGCCACCGAAGAGGATGGTGATTTGGCGTCGGCTGGGGGCTATGATGCGGCTAAGTTAGCTTTTGAGCATGGATACGCATCTGCTGTTAATGATGCTGTGGACGCGGGGTTGATTACGCGAACGGAGGCGGGTAGCTGTGTATTCGAGGTTGAGTTTGAGGATGATGGCGGCAATGAGGAAACAGTTGCTGATGATTCATCTGAATCTGTAGCTACTTCTGATACCAGTAATGCGAAAAAATCAACGCAAAAAAAAGGTAATAAGAAGTAATGAACTCCTTCAAAGAGGTTATAGCGCAAGATATTTCTGCAATATTCCTCAATGAAAAAGAGTTTGCCGATACATATAACATAGACGGCAAGGATATCCTTGCCGTTATTGATACAGACCTTATTCATGAGCGAAATAAACGCTCATATGCTGAGTTTGCAGAGGGAATAAATCAGGGGCAAATAATCTTATTTGTTTCAAGAAAAGATTTTCCTGTGCTCCCTGTCAAAGACCAGGCAATGAAAATCAACGGTAAAAATTATATTATTGATGAAGTGTCAGATAATGTTGGTGTATTGGAAATAACTCTTACTGTTAATACTAACAGAGGAATGCCGATTTGATTAATCTTTTGATAAATGCAATAAAAAATCGGTTGGAGCATGAGGTTTTCCATGATTTATTAGTGCAGGGGCCTCCTTATGATGAAACAGACAGCGATATTAAATTGTTTGTTCCAACAATATTTAAAGGGTACTTGCCTCCTAAATCACAACCATCTCCAGATAAACCGCCTGAATTTCCTCATGTGATTATCAGGCCAACGGAAGGAGGGATGCAGCCTGAAACGGAAGAAGTTAAGGTTAAGTTTCTTTTAGGTGGTTTTTGTGAAGATCATACTGGATATGAATGGGTAATGGCTCTTCTTGAAAGGATGATGTTTAATTTTCAGGAGAAGCCTTTACTTGAAGAGAAATTTCTCTTTCAGGGCGATATCAGGTGGCGAATGTTTGATGATCAACCATATCCATATTGGATAACGGAAGCAACTGGAACGTGGCTAGTATTAAAACCTCAGAATATTCAGTCTCAGGAGTTTATCTAAATGGCTAATAAGAAAAGTAGTAAAGAAGATATAGATAAGAAGGAAGATGTTGCTCAAACATTTGTGTATATAGGTCCAACAATCCCTCAAATCTCACTTTTGAAGCATAAACTATTCAAGAATGGTTTATCTCCAGAGTGTGAAAAATTAATTTCATATATTCCTGGTGCAAAGTGTTTGTTTGTGGCAACCAGTGACTTTGCAGATGCAGAAAAAAGACTTTCTGATAAAACCAGCGTTGAGTATGTAATGTACTCTCGTGTTTCTTCTTCTATCATGGAGATTAAATAATGGGATATCGCCACGGTATTTATATATCTGAGCTGGCTACGTCTATAACTCCTCCTGTGCAAGTTAGTGCTGGGTTGATTGTTGCATTTGGCACGGCTCCTGTTAATCAGTTAGAAGATCCAGCATCAGCGGTAAATAAACCAATAATTGCTTATACCTACGCAGAGGCCGTATCTAAAATAGGATATAGCACAAACTTCGAGAAATATACTTTAAGCGAAGTAATTAAAGTCGCATTTGGCATATATGGTGTTGCGCCAGTTGTATTTATTAATGTGCTTGACCCAGCAAAGCATAAGAAAGACGTTACTGATGAGGTAGTAAATCTTTCTGGCGGGAAAGGTACGCTCTCTAACGATGGTGTCTTATATAAATCTGTTGTTGTGAAAAAAGCAGATGGTGATTCGCCTGGGTTAACGCTTGATACTGATTATGTGCTGGCGCTGGATGATAATGGCTATACGGTCATTACAGCCATTAACGGAGGAAAGATTACCGAAAAAGACGCCACTCTTAAGGTTAGTTATACGCATCTTGATCCCGGAGCTGTAACTAAAAATGACATTATCGGTGGTGTTGATTCCAACACTAAAGCCAATACAGGGCTTGAGTTACTGTCAGATGTGTATCCTCGCTTCAAGTTAGTTCCTGGACAAGTGATTGCGCCTGGATTTAGTTCTGATAGTGAAGTTGGTCAGCTAATGGCGGCTAAAGCCGCGCTGATTAGTGAATTGTTCAAAGCAGAAGCTATAACTGATGCGCCGACCGATAAATCTACTATCAGTGATTATTCGGCTGTTCCTGAATGGAAACAGAACAATAATCACATGGCAGCTAACCAGACAGTGTGCTGGCCGATGGTAAAACTTGGTGACAATATTTACCATCACTCAACCCATTTAGCGGCCGCAACATGCTTGCTGGATAGTCAGAATGGCGATATCCCATCACGTTCTCCGTCAAATATAAAACTACAGATGGATGGTGCTGTACGTAAAGATGGCAGTGAAGTATGGCTTAATATTAGCCAGGCAAACTACTTAAATGGACAAGGGATCGTAACAAGCCTTAATTTTGATGGTTGGAAATCATGGGGAAACCGTAATGCTATTTATCCAACATCTACAGACCCCAAAGATGCATTTCGTGTTTGCCGACGTATGTTTAACTGGGTGGGTAATACGTTAATTCTTTCGCATTGGTCAAAAATAGACAATCCTGCAAACCGTAGATTAATCGAATCGATTGTTACAAGTGCGAACATTTGGCTTAACGGCCTCACTGGTAATCAGGATATTGCAGGTGGTGTTGTTACCTTTGATCAGTCTGAAAACACGATTACGTCATTGATGGACGGGATTGTTAAATTCCATGTAAAAATGACACCGTTCTCACCTGCCAGAGATATAGAATTCGTCATGGAATATAATCCTGATTATCTGCTGAACTTGTTTTCTGAATAAATAATAGGAGGTTGCTTTGAGCAATCAAATTCCTGAGAGACTTATTAACTTTACAGTATACGGTGAGGGAAACCGTATTATCGGGGTTGCTGATGCAAAACTGCCATCAATTGAGATGATGACAGAGACAGTTAGTGGTGCAGGTATCGCTGGAGAGCTTGAGAGCGGAACTCTGGGGCATTTCAAACCAATGACTGTCTCTCTTAAATGGCGAACTCTAACCTCTGCTGGTACAAAATTATTTCTATCCTCATCGCATCAGGTAGATTTTCGCGGTAGCCAGCAGGTTTATGATGCCGGAACAGGAAAATATAAAACGGTTCCTATTCGAGCTTCAATGAAGCTAAACCCTAAAAAACTGGATTTGGGTTCGCTACAGGTAGCAAAGGCCACTGATTCAGAAAATGAATTCGAAGTTCTCTATATCAAATTATTTATTGATGGAAAAGAAGTCTTAGAAATTGATAAGTTGAACTTTATTTGTATCTTTGATGGCGAAGATATATTAAAAACTGTTCGTGATGATTTAGGTTTATAAGGTGAAAAAATGGAAACCGTTAAATTAAGTAAAGAATATCGTTTTGAAGACTTTGAGCCAGTGACTGAACTCAACCTTGATTTAGACAACCTAAAAGGTAGTGATATTTTAGAAGTATCGGACTTACTTCAATCTCAAGGGCATGTTTCAGTTCAAACATCAATTGATCATAAAGTCCATGTTGCCCTGGCTGCTCGCTGTATTGGCCGTCCGATAGAGTATCTGAATGGATTGCCAGCGAAAGACTTTGTTAAAGTTTGCCAAAAGGTACAGAATTTTTTGCTCTCGTAGGTTTTGACGAGAAAAAACCTATTGATAAGCAAATAATGAGGGCCGCGAGTTCTCTATCTCAATCATCTCAATCAACACCTATATCCTACTGGCTTTCGCTTCGGTTGAGGCGAATCGTCGCATGGATTGACGTGTTTAATGAGGATTAATACTAATGGCCAGCAATAAGAACTTTAAGCTGGCTTTTGAAATTGGCGGCAAAGTTGCCGCCTCTCTCCCCAAAAGTTTTACTACAGCTAATCAGGCTGTTGCTAAATTAAATGCCGAGCTTGCTGGATTAACGAAAGAACATGGGGAAATTCAAAAGCTACAATCTGTAAAAGTAAAAGTTGGACAGACTGCCCTCGAATATCATAAAGCTGCCGCTCGCGTTGAAGAGTTACAGAAGCAAATAAAAAACACGGCCAATCCAACCAGAGCGATGCTTCGTGACTTTGAGAAGGCAAAAACACATTCATCGAATTTACGAGCATCACTACGTTCTCAGCGTGAAGAACTAGCCGCTTTAAAGTCTGCCTATCAGGGGGCTGATACATCTGCCAGAGCTTTGGCCTCAAGAGAGAAAGAGCTTAAAGCAAGCATTGATCGTAATCGTGAGGCTCAGGCCCGTAGCGTTGAGCAGGTTAACCGCTACAGAACGGCTTTGGCTTTAGCCAGAGCAAATGTTCAGCAAGTGAAAAAACAGCAGGAGGAACTAAACCGGGCATTAGAAAAACAACGTATTGATAAAATTAACAGCTATAAAAATGCGTTGGCTGAAGCACGGAAAAATGTTCTTGCAGTAAAACGTGCTCAGGAGGAGTTAAACCGCGCGTTGGAAAGGCAACGTGAATTGAAGCGAGAGCATCTTGGTGAGGCAAAGAGTCAACTTGTAAGGTCTGGATTACAAACTGGTGCTGTAGCGGCTGGTGCATTTGCTGCTGCTAATAATGCAGCAAATTTTAATCGTGAAAACAAAATGATTGGTCTTACGGCAGATATGAAGCCGGAAGAAGTTCAGGCGATGGGGCGGGCGATGCTTGTTACCGGGACGGCTACCAACCAGTTTGCATCTGATATTCAGGCTGCTCAGGGTTTTCTCGTTGCCGCAGGGCAGGATTATAAAGAGGCTCAGGCGAATCTACTAACTATTGGGCGAACGGCTACAGCTACTGGCTCTGATATCCTCGATGTCTCGAAAGCATCATTTACATTAAGTGACTCATTGAAGATTGATCCATCTCAAATGAAGTCTGCAATGGGGATTCTGGTTCAGGCAGGGAAAGAGGGGAACTTTGAATTTAAAGACATGGCCAAAAATCTCCCTGTGCTTGGTGCTCAGTTCCAGGCATTAAAAATGGGAGGTAAAGAAGCCGCCGCGACGATGGGGGCAGCTTTGCAGATAGCTCGCAAAGGTGCTGCAACTTCGGATGAGGCTGCTAATAATATGAACAACTTTTTGGCGAAAATACTTTCCCCTGAAACACTAAAAAAAGCAAAGAAAAATTTTGGTGTAGATTTATATAAAATTGTCACAACAGCGCAAAAAAAAGGGAAAAATCCATTCGAAGCTGCAATGCATTCTGTCATGAAAATGACTAAGAACGGAGATCAGAAGCTGCTTGGTGAACTATTTGGCGATATGCAGGTTCAGAACTTTGTTCGTCCGATGATTCAAAACTGGAAGGAATACCAGAGAATCAAAGCAACATCTCTTGGTGCTGGAAGTGCTGTTATTGACCGCGATTTTGCCAACATAACGAAAGATAATGCGGAGCGATTGAAACAATTACGTATTCAGGCTAGCAATGCATCATTAAGTTTTGGTCAGGCCTTGCAACCGGCTTTGAATGCCGCGCTTAGTGTTTTGGTTCCACTGATTACAAAAATTAGTGAATTTGTAGCTAACAACCCCAATTTTGTTTCTCAGATTGTGATGGCGGCAGGTGCGTTTCTAACCATGAAAAGTGTGGTTATAGCGTGTAGGGTAGCTATGCTGGCTTTATCAGTAGCGACAAAGCTAACACCCTTCGGGTGGATTCAGATGGCTATATCTGCGCTGGTTGCCGCAGGAATATTGCTCTATCAGAACTGGGATAAGATCAGAGATTATGCTGTCAGAGTTTGGCCTTCTGTTAAGGAATATACAGTTAAATCGTTTGAGGCTATAAAAAACTTTATCTTAAACTTTGATCTCAATGGATGGATTATATCTATGTTTGGTAAAGCATGGAGTTATCTTTCCAACATAAACTGGAGTTCGGTAGGAGTAAGAATTTATAGTACATTAATTAGTGCTTTTAAATGGATGTCTCCGCTTCCGTTATTAATTAAAGCGTTTAAACTTACAACAAATTACCTTTCTGGTATTAACTGGAGCGAAACAGGAAAGAAAATCATAGATACACTGGTATCTGTTTTTATGCGTTTTTCACCTATTGGACTATTTATAAGAGCATTTCAATCTGTAACGGCTTATTTGTCTGGAATAAACTGGAGTGAGTCAGGTGCGAAAATAATTGAGACGTTAATCACAGGGATAAAATCAAAAGCAAATGCTTTGATTAATGAAGTGAAAGGTGTTTTTTCTTCTGTTCGTGAGTATTTACCGTTCTCTGATGCGAAAAAAGGTCCATTCTCCCAGTTAACAAAGTCAGGTGGTGCAATAATGACTACTCTGGCATCTGGTGTTAGCAGGAATAACAGCTTACAGAATGCAATCGCAACCCAGTTCGGGCAATCAAATTTATCACCTCACGGGATATCTGCTGCCGGGAGTTCTGGACCTCGCCAGAACGTTAATGCAGTGACTGGTGGGATAATCTATTCTCCAGTAATCAATCTTCCGGCTGGCTCACCAAAGGAAACGGAGGCGGCAGCTAAAAGAGCATTAGATGCGGGATATTCTGACTTTGAGAAGAAATTGAGTGCTCATATGTTTCAACAGCGGAGATTAAGTTTTGGATGATTACAGAACGGTTCAGGGGGACTCGTGGGATAGTATCGCGTTAAAGTTGTATGGTAATGAGTACCTGTCTTATCTTCTGATTGATGCTAATACAGAGCACCGTTTTACGGTGCTTTTTTCTGCGGGAATTATTCTTAAAGTTCCTGATGCTCCAGATATGCCAACAGCAGTAAACAACTTGCCTCCGTGGAGACGCAATAGTGTTACGTAAAACGCTTTTTGATGTTATATATCAGAATGTAAATATTACCGCTCATATGTCGCCTGATATTTTATCAATATCTTATACGGATAATGAAGATGGTCAGGTTGATGATATATCTATTACATTAAAAAATGATGATGGAAAATGGTCTGGAGACTGGACACCTAAAAAGGGTGATTTTATTGATTTAAGCTTTAAGCCTATTAATCAAATCGTACTTGAGTGCGGGAAATTCCAGGTGGATGGTGTAACTTGTTCTGGTCCACCTTCTGTTGTTGAGGTGACTGCTGTTTCTGTTCCTGTGTCATCAGGAATCAGACGTAATTTAAAAAGTAATGCATGGGAAAAAACAACACTCAAAGATATTGCTGCATCTATAGCTAAATTAGCTAATATTGAATTGTTATTCCTTATTGATAAGGATAGTAATCCATATTATGCGCGTGAAGACCAGACTGAGGAAAGCGATTTAAAATTTCTCCATCGACTTTGCCAGGATGAAGGGCTATCGTTAAAGGTTACTGATACTCAATTAGTGATATTTGCTCAAGAGATGTTTGAGCAAAGAGATCCTATCGCCACGCTTACATTAGGAGTTGATGAGATAATCAGATATAGCTTTAGCACACAATCTACGGATTTGTATAAAAGTTGCACATGTAAATATCGTATTCCGAAAAAAAGAAAATCGCTTTCATATACTTGGGTAGATCCATCCGTAGAAGAAGGGTCGAATCTTAAAATAAGAAAAGCGGTAGCTAATTTAGATGAAGCAAAACGTAAGGCGAAGGCCGCTTTGCGGCTTAAAAATAGATATCAAAATACCGGATCTTTAATACTGGTAGGAGATACCAGGCTGGTAGCTGGTGTAACTATAAGCCTGGAGGGATTTGGTTCATTTTCTGGAAAATATCTTATATCGAAAGCCGCACATTCAATTGGGGCCAGTAGTGGTTATACCACCTCGATTGATGTTCGAAGAGTGATTAACGGGTATTAATATGAGTGATTTAGAAACATTATTACGTCAGACTATAAGAGTTGGTGTTGTTTCTGATATTGATGATAGCGATGTTACTGCAAGGGTTACTTTCGATGATCAGGATAATGTCACTTCGGCAAAGTTATCTGTTGTTGTGAAAAATACAGATAAAAACGCTGATTACTGGATGCCTGACATTGGTGAACAGGTTTTGTGTATCTTTCATCCGGCAGGACCGCAACAGGGTTTTATTCTTGGTAGTTTTTATGATGAAACACAGAAACCGCCGTCAGATACGGCAAATAAACGTGTCATTAGATTTAGTAACGGGACTCGTATTGAGGTAGATAGAGAGTCTAATTCGATTCTTGTTGATGCTGTCGGTGATGTAACCGTTAAGGGTACAGGGACCGTAACTATCGATGCTCCTGAAACTATCATAACCGGAAACGCTACAATTGAAGGGTTGCTAACCTTCAATGGTGGAATGAAAGGCTCTTCTACTGGAGGCGTTGCAGCTACAATTTCTGGGAATGTTAAGGTTATTGGTGGTGATATAGATGTTGATGGGATTAAATCTAAAGGTCACCATCACACAGCTCAGGGAGAAAACGCTCCGACAACGGAGGCTCAGGCATGATTGTCGGGATGCTTGGCACAATGCCTTTTGTTGCCTCGTCAATGGTGGTGAATACGTTCAATAATTTTAAAAGGGCGTCAAAGCGCCGCATGGCACGTCATGATGTTATCGGCCTTAAACCTGTTCTTGAGGATATAGGGCCGGATCTGGATGAAGTTAGTTTTAACATGCGACTGGATACAACTCTTGGCATTGTTCCATTGGCGGCACTTTCATTACTTAGGACAATGCAATCAGTTCAGGAGGCGAATCCTGTTGTTATTGGTATCCAGTATTTTGGTAATTTTGTCATTACAGATATAGATGAATCTTGGACTCATTTTGGACCAACTGGTAATCCACGAGTGATTATTGTCGGCATTAAGTTACAGGAAGTTGGACAGACTTCTCTGAAAGAAGCATTGGTTGATATTGCTGGAAATATAGAATCAAAAACTCGAAGTGCGTTAGGTAAATTATTATGAATAATATGTTTACCGTCCCATCATCTTCTTATTTGATTGATTGGTCGCCAAAAACAGTTGTAGAAGAAGTTTTGCAAAATGTCTCTACTATTATTAACACTCAGATTGGCACTGTACCATATGCCAGAAAATTAGGAATTAATTCAGGTCTTGTTGATAGCCTCAGTCCAATTTTTATTGCTACAGCAACACGAGAAATAATTCAAAAAATTAGTGAGTTTGAGCCTAGAGCTATCATCCATTCTGTTACTTTTGAAAGGACGGACGTTTCTGATGGTTTTATTAGGCCAAAACTGGTGATAGGAGTTAGAGAATGAAGTTGCCGCGCGGTGGTTTGCCAGATATTACTTTCGCAGATTCTAACCCGACTGATATAACAACTCGTTCAATCAGGGCTTTTGAGAGTATAACAGGTGAAACATTAGCACCTGCTGATCCTCGTAGATTATTCATTTTGTCATTGTGTGAGATAATTATACAGCAAAGAAAAGCTATCGATTTTTCTGCAAAACAAAACCTTCTTACATATGGTGAAGGTGAATATCTCGACCATATAGGCTATCTGACGGATACTCCCAGGCTGGAAGCTCAATCTGCATTGACTACATTTGAGTTTAATCTGTCAACAAAATTATCAGGGATATATACAATACCTGCTGGTACTCAGATTTCAACTGGGAATAGTGTTATTTTCCAAACGGATATCTTGTTGGAAATACCCGCAGGGAAAACAGTTGGTACAGTCTCGGGATATGCTCTTATACCAGGTTCATCAGGGAATGGTTTTTTACCAGGACAAATAAACGAGTTAGTGACTCCGTTGCCGTATGTTTCCAGCGTAAGGAATCTAACAACGTCTAATTCTGGTGCTGATACAGAATCAGATGATAATTATGCTGAAAGAATAAAACTGTCGCCGGAAAAACTGTCTACAGCAGGACCGGAGGATTCTTATAAATATTGGACAAGAACAGCAAACCAGAATATAAAAGATGTTAATGTATATACACCATCACCCGGAACTGTAGAAATTCGTTCTTTATTAGATAATGGTGACATACCTTCTGATGAATTATTAGAGCAGGTAAATAGTGTTCTCTCTGCAACTAATATTAGACCATTTACAGATAAAGTTCTTGTTAAGAAACCTGATGTAATTGAATATGATATAATATTGAAATATTGGATTAACTCATCCGATAAAAACTTGACGGTATCAATTCAAAATGAAGTTGAGAAAGCTATTAATGAGTATAAACAATGGCAACGTTCGGTTATGGGGCGAGATATAAATCCAGATGAAATTATTCAACGTTTGAAAAATGCTGGGGCTAAAAGATTAGAGATATCAAGCCCTGTGTTCACTGTGGTTGGAGAGACGCAGGTGGCCAGAGAGAGAAACATTAATTGCCAGTATGCGGGGTTAGAAGATGGCTGATATCTTTAATGTTAGTTTGTTGGATGTTTTACCCCCGAACTTAGCCAAAGACCCTAATGTAATAGCTATTTCTAAAGCTATTGATGAGGAACTACAGGCAATCAATAATTTAATATACAAGACAGAAATATATAGTATTGTTGATAATCTGGATTCAGTTGTTCTTGATCATTTAGCCTGGCAATGGAATGCTGATACATGGAGGGATAGTTGGCCTGTATCGTTAAAGCGTTCTGTTTTTAAATCAATAATACGAACAAAGCGAATAAAGGGTACAAGGGCGGCGGTTGAAGATGTAGTAAATAGCTTGGGTGGAGAGGTAAACATAACAGAATGGTTTGAAACATCACCGCCTGGCGAACCATATACAGCCTCAATTGTTGCGTCGATTAACTCTTTTGATGGTGCCGTTCCTTCGAAAGAGATGCTGGAAGATACGTTAAGAAGTATCAAGAGCGCAAAGTCGGCAAGAACACTATTTACTTTTTCGCAGGCCACCAATGTTTCTGGTGGTGTTGGTATTATAGGTGCTTGCCAACCTGTGTCTTATGTAAGATTAATTGGCGAGTGCTAGCTCGCGATTTGTTAATTAAAGGTATTTAGCGTGAGTAAATTATTATTTACGATGACTGACGCAGGGCGTCAGGAACTGGTTAATGCCAACAAGACTGGAACAAATAAGGTTGAGATTGTTTCTGTTGGTTTAGGTAGTCGATATTATGTCACATCAACCACACAAATAAATATAACAGATGAAATAAAACGACTTACCACAATAGGCGGCAAAGTCGTTTCCCCTGATACAATTCATGTTACGGCGAAGGATGATAGTAAAGATGAGTATGTTGTCCATACAATAGGATTGTATACAAATAAAGGAACGTTGTTTGCTGTATACTCGCAAGAGCAAGCAATAATAAATAAAGCATCCTCTACTATTGCTTTAATATCAAGTGATATAGCAATTAAAACTCTTGATACTAAAAACATTATATTTGGTGATATTGAGTTTATAAATCCGCCTGCAACCGAAACTGTTGTTGGGGTAGCAAGATTTGCTAATGAACAAGAAATTGATGAAGGTACAGATGACTCTTTGGCTGTATCGGCAAAGCGGCTTAAGCAAGCCATTGTGAAACATGAGCAGTCACGTAATCATCCTGATGCAACTTTAACTTCAAAAGGTTTTGTTCAACTAAGCAGTGCCACCAGTAGCACGTCTGAAATACTTGCTGCGACACCTAAAGCTGTTAAGGCGGCATATGACCTAGCTAATGGCAAATACACAGCACAGGACGCTACCACAGCGCGAAAAGGGATTGTTCAGCTCAGTAGCGCCACGAACAGCGCATCTGAAACGCTGGCAGCAACGCCAAAAGCTGTTAAGGCAGCGTATGATCTTGCGGCCGGAAAGGCTCCCTCCAGTCACACGCATCCGTGGGATCAGATAACAAACGTGCCGGTAGCTTCACTGACAGTAAGAGGAATCACTCAGCTTAGTAGCGCCACCAACAATACGTCTGAAACTCTGGCTGCGACACCGAAAGCGGTTAAGGTGGTAATGGATGAAACAAAAAAGAAAGCCCCCCTAAACAGTCCGGCTCTGACTGGAACGCCAACAACGCCAACAGCACCAAATGGGACTAATAATACTCAGATCGCAAGCACAGCTTTCGTTATGGCTGCGATTTCCGCACTTGTAGACTCGTCACCTGACGCACTGAATACGCTGAACGAGCTGGCCGCCGCGCTTGGTAATGATCCAAATTTTGCAACCACCATGACTAACGCGCTTGCGGGTAAGCAACCGAAGGATGCCACCCTGACTGCGCTGGCAGGACTTGCTACAGCAGCAGATAAACTCCCTTATTTTACAGGGGCAGATCGTGCCGCGTTAACCGCACTGACAAGTGTTGGACGTGCCATTCTTAGTAAGCCCAGCACACAGGGGGTTCTCGATTACCTTGGTTTACGAGAAGCGGCAAAACGGGATGTAGGGACAGGGGCAAATCAGATACCTGATATGGAGAGTTTTCAGTCT
>NZ_SZVK01000058.1:0-24588 GCF_005280595.1 Escherichia sp. MR
ATCGGTGGAGCTGCATGACAAAGTCATCGGGCATTATCTGAACATAAAACACTATCAATAAGTTGGAGTCATTACCGGAAATCTCAACATTTTCAACTGTAAGAAACTTGTCCCATAGTCCACATAAGCATGTCCTCCCTTTTGGTTTTGTTCAATCTCCAATACTTGCAACCCTCTGCTTAGATAAAAGTTATTTTGGTAGCTTACTACGCCGATTGAACAAACATCATGATCTCAAGCTAAGTGTGTTTATGGATGATGTGATCATCTCGTCAAACGATTTGGCCCAATTACAAGCGGCTTACGACGAAGCACTAGTGGCAATGCGCAAATCTGGTTATCAAGCCAACATGAGTAAAACTCAGGCACCATCGTCAAAGATTAGCGTGTTTAATTTAACTTTGAGTAAGGGAGTTATGAAAGTCACATCTCAGAAAATGAGTGACTTCCTGATTGATTTCTATTCAAGCAATTATGAGCCGCACAGAATAGGGGTCAAAAACTACGTCGAAGCTGTTAATCCAGGGCAAGCGAAACTCTTTAAGTTGTAATTGCGATCGCATGTAGTAGCAACTGGGCTTGACTGAATGCCTGCCGCCATTTTGCCGCCACTACCAAAGAAAAAAGGGCTACGCTTTCACGTAACCCCTTGATTTATTTGGGGGCTGGCGGAGTTTGAATAAATATTGTATTGCTTTGATTTTTAATGATTTTGTTTAATTCAGTTTTTGTGCGTATACCTAATCGTATACCAATGGCTGTAAGTTAATGTGAAATGAAAGCGCATTTTTACTTGGATTGATGCTATATCGTACAGGAAAAAAATTTTTTTTCGAAAGAACTGTTCACACTGTTCACCTTTCTTTTTTCTCCTTTTATTTCAGAGTGATAGGTGGTGAATAATGGGTGAAGGGTGAACATTCGATTCTTCACCTCCGGCATTCTGCCGGTGTGACTCATACCGGTGATTAATCCCCCGTACTGAAATCACTCAGGAAGAAAAAAGTTTTTTTTGATTTGATTGTTCACACTGTTCACCTTTCGTTTTTCTCTTTTAATTTCAGTGTGATAACGGGTGAATATACGGTGAAGGGTGAACAGTGGATTGTTCACCTTCGGGGGATGTCGGGATAAAAAAAGACCGGCAGATGCCGGTCAGGTGGGTCAGGCTGTTGTAGGGTCGTCACATTTTGGCAGCCAGTCGCCGTAGCTTTCCTCTTTCAGCGTCAGGTTGGTCTGTATCCCCTGTTTGGTATGGCGCTTCTCGTAATTCAGCCCGTATTCCTTCAGCATCACCGGCAGCCCCAGCCCGAACATTTTCAGACTGAGTACATTCCGGTAGCCGTTTGCCTCCATGTAGGCCAGATAGGCGTGATAGAGGTATTTACGGTAATTACGCGGGATGATACTGGCGTTCCCCATATACATGCCGCTGGTCTGCGGCAGGGTTTCCAGATAGCCGATAAAATCAAACGTCGGGTCGGCATCCCGTTTGATGTTCAGCGCCTCGTCTGAGTTCTGCTGGGACTGAAGCAGTGACCGGGCGAGCATCGGGTCGCTGAACTTCTGCATCAGGTGACGCACGATGACCGCCAGCTCGCGGGTGATTTTGTCCTTAAGCTGCGGGTCGCGCTCCTGCGGGGCTATCTGTTCCGGGAAGTGAATAATCACCCGCCGGCGTGACACGCCGCCGCTGCGGTCGGTGAAGCGCATCGGGTTATTGTTCACGGCCAGAATCACCGCCGGGATATGCGTGGAGTACGCATCCCGGTATTTCGGATCCACGGACACCGCATCGCCGCCGGTGATGGCCTTGAGTCCGGCACCGTCGCCGCTCCATTTTTCCTGGTCCGGCAGGCGTATCAGTGAGAAGCCAGTTAACGCGGCACGTTCACGCGGGGATTCCAGCGTCTCAATGGTGGCCGACGTGGCGTTATCCTCCCCGGCCAGCAGGGTGGCTATTTCGGCCATGATACTTTTGCCGCTGCCGCCGGGACCGGTCACCTCCAGAAAGAGCTGCCAGTCGTAGCGGTTTGCCAGCACCATAAACAGTGCGGCCAGAATCACGTCGCGTTTTTCCGCACGGCCACCGGCGGCACGGTCAAGCCAGCGCCAGAACGCGGGGGCGTGGGTTTCCAGCGTTTCCCCTTCCACCGGCGGGGTGAAATCCACATCGCACAGGGTACGCATCCAGTGTGACGGACTGTGCGGGTGGAACGTGCCGTTCTGCGTGTCGAGCACGCCGTTACGAAAGCCAATCAGGCAGCGGGAGGGGGCTTCCTGCTGCGGAATAATCAGCTTCAGGGTGTCCACCACGGAGGCCACCTTCCCGGAGGAGAACGGCGCGCGCAGCCGCTGAAACAGCCCGGCCACATCCCGGGCAAAGTCCTGTGGTGGCAGCACCTTCCAGACACCATTTTCATAACGGGACAGAAGCTGGCCGTTGGCATCGACCGCGAGCGCCTCGCCGTAATGCTCATAGATACGCATGGCCTTTTCGCTGGTACTCATGGCGGAAAACTCCGCTTCGCTCATGGTGTCGAACGGGCTTTCAGCCGGTGGCCGGATGGCATCATAAATGGCCTTACGGGTGGCTTCCCCGCCGTACTGCGTGAAGGCATCATTCCAGTCACCGAAGACCGGCGGCAGGGCAACAACACCTTCACACGCATCTGCGGCTGCGGCGGCTTTTTTCTGGCCGTCACCGCTGAGGTCACGGTCAGCAGCAAGGACTATCTGACAGGCCGGATGCTTCTGCCGGGCAAGGCTGGCCAGAGAAAGGAGGTTCACGGAAGAAAGCGCCACCATCACCGTTTCACCGGTCAGGTGATGTACGGTAAGTGCGGTCGCGTATCCCTCCGCTATCCACAGACGTTTTCCGGCCTGATTCTGTCCTTCAAGGATGTGACAGGTGCCCCTGACCTGTCCGCCTTTCAGGGTGCGCTTACGGCCGTCAGCACTGATTAACTGAAGGTTAACCAGTGCGCCGCTGTCGTCATACAGTGGCACCACAAGGTCACCGGCGCGCCAGCTCACGCCACCGGCTCTGTGTGTGCCGGTCAGCATCCGGCATTCCCGGCCGGGAAAGCCCTTGCGGGTCAGGTAGGCGTTACCGGTTCCGGGACGGGTTTTTGCCATCAGGGTTTGTGCCAGTGCGGCGGCGTTCTTCCGGGCAGCGTCTGTTTCAGCAACGGCGGCGGCCGTCACTGCCGGGTCAGCCGGGGGCAGACTGCCGGTCACGGCAGCCACCTTTGCGGCCGCGTCGGACGGGGAGACACCAAACACCTTTTCAACCAGTTTCAGGCCGTCACCGGCACCACACTGATTGCAGTACCAGGTGCCGCGCCCCTCCCTGTCATCAAAACGGAAGCGGTCACTCCCGCCACAGACCGGACAGGGCTGATGACGGTTCTTCAGCACCTGAATCCCCAGCGCCGGGAGAATACGCGGCCAGTGGCCGAGCGCATGGCTGACGGTGGCGGTTACGTTCATTTTCATGGTGTTGTTCTCCTTCAGTGCAGTACCGGCGCTTTTATGTGACGGGCACAGAGTTCATCCATCACAACCAGCCCGAGAAAGGACAGCGACGGCGCGGCCTTCAGGGGGCCGGATTCCATTAAATCTTCCAGCAGGGCACAGGCTATCTGACGCCCTTTTTCCTCACCGTGCTGGCGCAGATAAAAGCCCTCCAGCTCAGCGGCGATGGCCGCCTCCAGTGATTCAAGGGTGAGATGCGGGTAGCGGTGCTGACGTTCGCACACGGTCAGCCAGGCACAGGCGACAGCACGACGGTAAAGGGCTGCGCGTAAGACGGGCGGTAAGGGTGTTTTCATTTGCTTTCCTCCCTGTGACAGATGACTGCATTCCGTGCCGGTTGCATTAACTGATAAGGCATATCTGCGTCTCCTGAAGACGTGCGTATCCCTGCGCGAATACGCACATTTAATTTTTCGGGTGTCGTTTTTTAATTACAGATAATTGCGGTAACTGTTATCCGGGGTGATTTCCGGGTCAGGCTCCGTGCGGGGAATTTCCCGCCATTCCCGCGCCACCGGTGCCGCCCGGCTGACCGGAACAGGGTCCTGCGGGTAAATATCCAGATATTTCTCCCGCCATTTCTGTAATTCCGGGTCTCCGGCCATTTCTTTCAGTACCGCATGCCGGTTTACGGGGCTGCGTTTAAACAGGTCAGGACGGTCACAGGTAAATTCCCGCAGAAAACGCCCCAGCGGGATGTCTGTGGTGCGCCCGTCGGCGAGGATACGCACAAGGATACTGAATTTACGGCGGTACGGGTTCCAGACAATGTCCGGGCAGCGGTACGGCATTTCCCACGGAATACCGTCTTCCAGAATGCCGACCACGGCCACATCGGGAAAACCGGCAGAACGGTAAATCTCACCGGGCTGGGGAAAATCAAACATGCGTCCTGTCTCCCCGGTCTTTCTGCTGGGCGAGAAAATCGCGGCACAGGCCTTTGGCTTTCAGCTCATTCAGCACAAAATCAATATCTTCATTCAGGTAGCTGAAAATATGCGGAATGTAGAGCTGATGCAGGCCGGAGAGTTCACGGTGAATCAAATCACCCCCAACAAACTGGGATACGGCGCTGGCGCGGTTGAGCTTATGGTAAGCCTCAATGCTGAGGTGTTCACAGGCGTCATGACGCGCTGAGACGGTCTGAGGGGCTTTTTTATTACGCACGGGACACCTCCACCACCGGCAGACGGGCAGCAAGGGAGAGCACATAGTCACGGACAAAGGAACGGCGGGCACTGCGTTCATCACCGGCGACGGTGCGAAGCATACAGATACGGGGATGACGGTCTGCGCGACGGACAGCCGCAAACACAAAGACAAATTCAGGGTGTGAGGGGGTAAGGGTTGTAGCCATAAGGCAGCCTCCTTCGAGTAGCAAATAACTGCTATCGCCGGAGTTCTCACGCTCGATGGCGATAGCCCAGACGGGGGTGAGAATACCGGCCTCGAAGAATACCGGCCAGCCCGGAGGCTGCCCCGCCTGAGCTACCATTGACTCAGTGGCATAACATGCGATTGCGAACAGGATCATACCTGCACGGCAAACCACACGCCACACCATAATCTGGCGCTCTGTGGCGTTGATTGCGACACAAAAAAAGACGCATGGCGCGTCATATGTCGCCTTCGAGTTACACGGGTTCTCACGCCCGGCTGCCGATTTTGCGGCAACGGAAAGACTATATCCGCAAATGCCGGTCTGAGGATGAGTCTCCTGTGTCAGGGCTGGCACATCTGCAATGCGTCGTGTTGTTGTCCGGTGTACGTCACAATTTTCTTAACCTGAAGTGACGAGGAGCCGGAAAATGTCTGACAACACCATCCCTGAATATCTGCAACCCGCACTGGCACAACTGGAAAAGGCCAGAGCCGCCCACCTTGAGAACGCCCGACTGATGGATGAGACCGTCACGGCCATTGAACGGGCAGAGCAGGAAAAAAATGCGCTGGCGCAGGCCGACGGAAATGACGCTGATGACTGGCGCACAGCCTTTCGTGCAGCCGGTGGTGTCCTGAGCGACGAGCTGAAACAGCGCCACATTGAGCGCGTGGCACGCCGGGAGCTGGTACAGGAATATGACAATCTGGCCGTGGTGCTGAATTTTGAACGTGAACGCCTGAAAGGGGCGTGTGACAGCACGGCCACCGCCTACCGGAAGGCACATCATCACCTTCTGAGTCTGTATGCAGAGCATGAGCTGGAACACGCCCTGAATGAAACCTGTGAGGCGCTTGTCCGGGCAATGCATCTGAGCATTCTGGTACAGGAAAATCCGCTCGCCAACACCACCGGCCATCAGGGCTACGTCGCACCCGATAAGGCTGTCATGCAGCAGGTGAAATCATCGCTGGAACAGAAAATTAAACAGATGCAAATCAGCCTCAGCGGCGAGCCGGTTCTCCGGCTGACCGGACTGTCAGCGGCAACACTTCCGCACATGGATTATGAGGTGGCAGGCACACCGGCACAGCGCAAGGTGTGGCAGGACAAAATAGACCAGCAGGGAGCAGAGCTTAAGGCCAGAGGACTGCTGTCATGATTTACTGCCCGTCGTGTGGACATGTTGCTCACACCCGCCGCGCACATTTCATGGACGATGGCACCAAGATAATGATTGCACAGTGCCGGAATATTTATTGCTCTGCGACATTTGAAGCGAGTGAAAGCTTTTTCTCTGACAGTAAAGATTCAGGAATGGAATACATTTCAGGCAAACAGAGATACCGCGATTCACTGACGTCAGCCTCCGGCAGTATGAAACGCCCGAAAAGAATGCTTGTTACCGGATATTGTTGTCGGAGATGTAAAGGCCTTGCACTGTCAAGAACATCGCGGCGTCTGTCTCAGGAAGTCACCGAGCGTTTTTATGTGTGCACGGATCCGGGCTGTGGTCTGGTGTTTAAAACGCTTCAGACCATCAACCGCTTCATTGTCCGCCCGGTCACACCGGACGAACTGGCAGAACGCCTGCATGAAAAACAGGAACTGCCGCCAGTACGGTTAAAAACACAATCATATTCGCTGCGTCTGGAATGAGGGCTGCCGGTTAACACCGGCCGTCGCCGCACACCGTATTTTTATTCTTCAGCATGATGAGAAAGAGATAACGATGGAAAGCACAGCCTTACAGCAGGCCTTTGACACCTGTCAGAATAACAAAGCAGCATGGCTGCAACGCAAAAATGAGCTGGCAGCGGCCGAACAGGAATACCTGCGGCTTCTGTCAGGAGAAGGCAGAAACGTCAGTCGCCTGGACGAATTACGCAATATTATCGAAGTCAGAAAATGGCAGGTGAATCAGGCCGCCGGTCGTTATATTCGTTCGCATGAAGCCGTTCAGCACATCAGCATCCGCGACCGGCTGAATGATTTTATGCAGCAGCACGGCACAGTACTGGCGGCCGCACTGGCACCGGAGCTGATGGGCTACAGTGAACTGACGGCCATTGCCCGAAACTGTGCCATACAGCGTGCCACAGATGCCCTGCGTGAAGCCCTTCTGTCCTGGCTTGCGAAGGGGGAAAAAATTAATTATTCCGCACAGGATAGCGACATTTTAACGACCATCGGATTCAGGCCTGACGCGGCTTCGGTGGATGACTGCCGTGAAAAATTCACCCCTGCGCAGAACATGATTTTTTCGCGTAAAAGTGCGCAACTGGCATCACGTCAGTCTGTGTAAAATTCCCCGAAAACCCGCTTGTTTTTACTGAAAAAAGCCATGCATCGATAAGGTGCATGACTTTGCATGCGTTTTCCCGCCCCATTATCAACAAAACACGCCATTCCCGGCGCGGCCTGAGCGTGTCAGTGCAACTGCATTAAAACCGCCCTGCAAAGCGGGCGGGCGAGGCGGGGAAAGCACTGCGCGCAAATGTTGATGTGTTCAATTTTTTCAAAGTCTGAGAGCGCAATTGAGTTTGCTCGCTTCATCTACGACAATAAGTTAGAGTAGTGATTAGAAAGGGGAATGTTTAATATTATTGAGTTAAAGTTATTTTTGTGTTTTTGGATGACTCTATTGATGTGTTTATGATAGTGTTATTTTTACGGAGTGGATGGAGGATTAATTTCATTTAATGCATTAACATAATGCATGTGTTTTAATGTGGCTGTTAAATATTGTGGCGGTTTTTTAGGCTATAAAAACATTTGTGTGCTTCTTATTTTTTTTATTTATATTTTTGTGGGGTAATTTCAACATATGAAGAAGCGAACCATTCTACAGGTTTTTTGTTTTTCAATTCTTCTGTGTCAAAATTATCATCTGGTGTTGACCTAAATGTAATATAATAAACGCCTGGCTTATTTAATCCAACAATATAGCTAAGGGTTTTTTCTGCTCCTATTAAAACATGTGTCTTTGATAATGATTTACTTTTTGATTCTGGATAGTGTTTTTTATCTCTCAAAGATGTATAGAGATTTGGTGTAAAAGATTGAGATTGTTCAACTTTATCGCCATTTGCGCTTACTTTGTACACAGTTAAAGCTCCTTTGGATGTGTCAAAGGATAATGGTCGTTTGCCGTTATTTTTTATGGTTACATTAATAATCATTCCTAGCTGTGTTTTTAACGGGATAACATTAATAGCAATACTGCTAGAGTCAGTGCCCTTAATTTGCTCTTTTATTTGTTTTAAATCTTCGTTAGCCTTTTTTAGTTGGATTTCCGCATTTTTGGCCATTTGTAATGCGTCAAAGGTATACAACGACCACGCGCCACCAATTATGATAGCTAGCGAAATGACGATGTAATGGATACCTGATAAAAAATTATTAGATTTATCATGGTTATCCCACCATTTTTTTATGAACTTCATCATCCTCTTAAATGCCTTCAAAGTCGTCTGGTTCTACATCATCATCATAGCGTTTTTTATTGGGGTTTGTAGAGGTGTTTTTTGTGTTTAGTTTTTGTGCAGGAACTTTTAATGCTAATCCATTTTTTACTTCCTCAAAGTTTTCATCATGTTTTACTTTATTAATTAATAAAGATATTGCTTCATAGTTGTTGTCGAAAAATATTTTGTCATTTTCATCTGCGAAAGATGGCTCAATATTGAACATTATAAGAAATGTGCAGATAACTAACAGGCTTTTTTTACGGCTTCCAGATATTTTTGCCCAAAGATCTCCTGGTGAAAGAAATACCTGTTGTGTCGTTACCGTAAATGTTCTACTTTTTCTTAGTTCTTTATATGTATCTTCAAAGAGAGATAATAATTTATCATCATCGAAATGATAGTTGTCATTGTTAGCGATTGTTTGAGCAATAGCTTCAATTTTATTTATTATTATGGAGTATTGAGCAATGTCAAGATTGTTAATCCCTTCTGTTTGCTCAATCCGTGAGGAAATATAAGCTTCATTATCTGATATAAATGCAACAGATAACCAGTGATTAAGCTCTTTCCAGTGCTCGTTTGCTGAGAAAACAGTTTGATTAGCCCTGAAACTATTATTTATGGCTAATGGAAGTTTGTCACGAAACTGCGTTTTTCCCCATTCAACTTTACGTCTAAGGGTAAATTTAAGCAATTTTTCATCTGTTGTTCCATCAACATTGAGTAATGTTACATTTTCCATATCTTTATAAGGACCAGATATGATCCTGCCGACCACTATTCTCCTTGCATCTAGAGTTATAATTATATCACCGACTGACATTTCATTAATGAAACGTAGAACTTGGCCTGCTTTATTAGATGCAGATGCAAGTGTTTCCTTTTTTTCAAGCAAAGTTTGTTTGTAATTATAAACGAGTTTAATCACTTCATCTTTATTACTGAGGGTCTGATCGCTAAATTCCATAGCGTCAATGTGCCCAATAGCTGCTATGGAGTTGTGCACAAAGTGGTCATAAAACATACCGCCATCACCAGATCGAACAACCCAAAATTTTGAATCTTTAGGAATATCTTGAATGTACATTTCAAATCCTTGCTATGTATCTCAAATGAACAAAACTACCAAATTAGGAGACGGGCCACTTATTTCTAATAGATGAGAATTGCGAAACACATTGTTCCCCCCACCATTCCATCAATTCTTTACGCTGAGTAAGATAAACTGAGCGGTTGTACGCGCGTCGAACTTCATTTTTATCAATATGAGCAAGTGCAGCTTCAATTACATCTGGGTTGAATCCAAATTCATTCATTGCCGTGCTGGCTATTGAGCGCATTCCATGGGCAACCAGTTTACCTCCATAACCTATCCGTTTCAAAGCAGCATTCGCCGTTTGACTGTTCATTGACTTCTTCGGGTCACATCTGCTGGGAAAAATGAATTCTCGGTGGCCACTAATTGGCTTCATAACATCGAGTATATTTAACGCTTGTGGTGATAAAGGAACAATGTGCTCACGCTTGGCTTTCATCCGTTCTGCGGGAATTGTCCATAGTTTTGTTTCAAGATCGATCTCTACCCATCGAGCACCGGCAGCTTCAGATGGGCGTACAAGTGTCAGGAGTTGCCATTCAATTAGACAGCGAGTTGGAATAGAAAGATTTGACATAGCTAAAGAACGCATCAGCTTAGGTAACTCTTCAGGCCGCAGTGTTGGCATGTTTTGCTTTTTGGGTTTTTCAAAAGCCATACCAATGCCTGATGCTGGATTAGTATCAATCAAACCAGTGTTAATCGCATAAATCATTATTTCGTTAATACGTTGTACTAGGCGACGAACTGTTTCCAGTGCTCCGCGAGCTTTGATTGGTTCAAGTGCTTCAACTAGTGTTCGGGCTTTGATTTGCTGAACGGGGATCTCGCCAATAGCAGGGAGTACGTCTTTTTCCAATGAGCGCCAAATATCCTTTGCGTAATCAGGAGTAACACTTTTGCTTTTGAGCAAGAACCAGTTAGAGGCGACCGCTGAAAAAATACTGTTAAGCACGATTTTCTGCTGCTCCTCTGCAACTTCAGCTTGTATTTGCGGGTCAATTCCATTGGCTAATAAGGAAAGGTATTCAGCCCTTAACCTTCGGGCATCACCAAGCGATAAGGCAGGGAAGGCACCAAGCCCCATCATTGTTCGCTGTTTTGTTGTTGGACGTTGATAACGGAAACGCCAGAGTTTTTTCCCGTTTGTTTTCACTATCAGGAAAAGCCCCTCGCCATCATGCAGTGTTAGATCCTTCTCTAAAGCTTTAGTCCGCAGAATTTCAGTGTTGGTCAGAGGACGTGTTGTCCGTGCCACTGTAGTTACTCCATCATGAATTGGTATACGTGTTTAGGTATACATCCTACCGTATACCTAAATGTATACCAATAATCACTGGATTTAGCCGGATGTTCTCGGACAAGGAGAGACACAAAAAAGCCCGCAGAGCTTGTGCCATGCGGGCTTTCAGTATTTCGCCGGACGTATCCGGAAGAGCAAGTGGTGGAGCTGGCGGGAGTTGAACCCGCGTCCGAAATTCCTACATCCTCGGCACTACATGCTTAGTCTGTCTTTACATTCGCTTGCCAGCTGCGGACGGACACGCCACTAACAAACTAGCCTGATTAAGTTTTAACGCTTCAACCCCAGGCAGGGCTTCCACGCGATCTCTTTTGGGTTTGACCTCTCTTGATCCCCGTCCTAAGAGCGGAGGCTAGGGAGAGAGGGCTCTAAGCAGGTTATTAAGCTGCTAAAGCGTAGTTTTCGTCGTTTGCGACTATTTTTTGCGGCTTTTTACGAGGCCAACCGCCCCTCGGCATGCACCTTGGGTTTCGCAAATCCCGTCGAATCCAGAATCAGCCCCAATGTGTAACGGCGAGTATACCAGATTTGTGAGCGTCATGACCAGCCCCAATGGCGTTATCGTTCAGGATTTAGCGCCCGCGTAGCATGATTTTTATTCGATTAAGCAAAGGGATGACGACATCTGTATCAAATATGATAGCCGATAAGATGTGCATTCGCGCCACCGGAGAGGGGAGGCGCGGTGAGGATCTGCAGTATATGTGATGCAGGTTTAACGGTGAGCGTTTTTCATGATACGCGCTTTATCAACCTGCCATTCACGTTCTTTGATGTCGGAACGTTTATCGTGCTGTTTCTTACCTTTCGCGACGCCGATTTTCACTTTGCACCAGGCATTTTTCCAGTACAGAGAGAGCGCCACTACGGTATAGCCTTCACGATTGACGCGACCATATAATGAGTCCAGTTCGCGCTGATTGAGAAGTAACTTGCGGGTACGAGTAGGATCGCACACCACATGTGTGGAAGCCACAGCCATCGGCGTGATATTTGCGCCAAACAGGAACGCTTCTCCGTCGCGCAGAAGGACATAGCTGTCGCTAATATTGGCTTTTCCTGCGCGCAGGGATTTAACTTCCCAGCCTTGCAGGGCAAGTCCCGCTTCGAACTCTTCTTCAATAAAGTATTCGTGACGGGCGCGCTTGTTAAGCGCGATGGTCGCTGAACCAGGTTTATGTGCTTTTTTCTTCGTCATAAGCGTCGTGAATCATCGGTAATCTGAAATCGAAAATACCCCATATCAATCCTGCGGGGGACAAGGCTCTATCTTAGCATGAACACGATGTTACCCAGCGCCGGGATAGCGTTTTTTTTACAGCAGGATAAATGATATTATTTGTTGGATTTTTGTTGATGGAATTTGTTATGCCTCAAATTAGCCGGACCGCACTCGTTCCCTACAGCGCGGAGCAAATGTATCAGTTAGTGAATGACGTTCAGTCTTATCCTCAGTTTTTGCCAGGTTGTACTGGAAGTCGGATTCTGGAGTCCACTCCTGGACAGATGACCGCTGCGGTAGATGTCTCTAAGGCTGGGATCAGCAAAACGTTTACTACCCGCAACCAGTTGACCAGTAACCAAAGTATTCTGATGAATCTGGTTGATGGGCCGTTCAAGAAATTGATCGGCGGCTGGAAGTTTACACCGTTGAGTCCGGAAGCGTGCCGTATCGAGTTTCATCTCGACTTTGAGTTTACTAATAAGTTGATTGAACTCGCCTTCGGTCGCGTGTTTAAAGAGCTGGCGGCTAATATGGTGCAGGCTTTCACCGTGCGAGCAAAAGAGGTTTATAGTGCCAGGTAAAATTGCTGTAGAGGTAGCTTACGCGTTACCAGAGAAGCAGTATTTGCAGCGTGTAACATTGCTGGAGGGTGCGACGGTTGAAGAGGCAATTCGCGCAAGTGGTTTGCTGGAATTGCGTACAGATATCGATTTAACTAAAAATAAAGTCGGCATTTACAGTCGTCCGGCAAAACTGAGCGATATCGTGCGCGAGGGCGATCGTGTAGAGATTTATCGACCACTGATTGCCGATCCGAAAGAGCTTCGTAGACAGCGCGCAGAAAAATCGGCGAATAAATAGCAGGCAGAAAAAAGGTGCTCACTGAGCACCTTTTTTAATCGCTATAAACAGCAAGTTTTATTCGTTGCCACTCAGCGCAGGTTTGTTATCAATATTGGTCAACACACCGCTGCTGTTAAAGGTCAGCGTCAGAGTTTGCTGCGTTACACCTTCATGGCCTGGTTGCTGGCGGAAGACATAGAACCAGGTATTTGTACCAAATGGATCGGACATCAGCGGTGTACCCAATGCGTACGCAACTTGTTGTTGCGTCATGCCAACGCGTATTTTGGACACGTCGTTAGCGGTCAGATAGTTCCCCTGGTTGATGTCAGGACGGTAAACCACTCGCTCCAGAGTGGAACAGCCTGCGGTCAACATCAATAGTACTGCTGCTGCAGCAGTCAGCGTTTTACAGCGCATAGTGATTTGATTCCTTTTCGGGCCCGAGCAGTACGTGGCTCATCTGTAATATGCCGATGATAATAGACCTTTCATCACTTTAAAACCTTTTGCTTTCCGGTCTTACGGCGTTTTGCTGTTTATTCTGACCGTGAAGCAGGAAAAAAGTTTACGCTGCCAGTAGTTCTTTCGCGTTCGCCAGCGTGTTGCGTGTGACTTCACTGCCGCCAAGTAGGCGCGCCAGCTCTTGTAACCGCGCCTTTTTATCCAGGGATTGCATATGCGTTTCGGTCATAGCGCCATCGGTTTCTTTGCTGACAAAATAGTGTTGATGACCGCATCCTGCAACTTGTGGCAGGTGGGTAACACACATCACCTGGGTTGATTCACCAAGCTGACGTAGCAGTTTGCCGACAACTGCCGCTGTCGGACCGCTAATCCCCACATCCACTTCATCGAAAATAAGCGCCGGGGTTTCCATTTTACGCGCGGTGATGACCTGAATTGCCAGTGCGATACGGGACAATTCACCACCGGAGGCGACTTTGGCAATGGGCTGCATCGGCTGACCTGGGTTGGTGGTTACCCGAAACTCAATACGATCAGCGCCGTCAGTGCCCAGGTGATGTTCGTCAAATTTAACATCAATCGTAAACTGGCCATGCGGCATGGAGAGCGCCTGCATACTGTCGGTGATCAGGTGCGCCAGCTCAGTTGCATAGTGCTGGCGTTGCAGGTGTAATGCGCGCGCCGTTTCCAGCGCCTGCTGATGATGTTTCGTTACCGCCAATGCGAGTGTTTCTTGCGAGTCAGCTTGATCGTCCAGTTGCTGCTGTTCTTCCAGTAGCGACTGGTAATACTGTGGCAATGCCTCAGGGCTGACGTGATGTTTACGTGCCAGCGAAATCTGTTTGGAGATGCGCTGTTCAAGTTCAAACAAGCGGTTAGGGTCGAGATCCAGACGATCGCAGTAGTGGCGTAATTCGTCACTGGCTTCGGCAATCTGGATAGTAGCCTCTTCCAGCATATCAAGTACGCCGGACAGTTTGCTGTCCATACCAATCAATTCGCTGACCAGTTGTTTAGCGGTGTAAAGCTGGCTTTGCAGGTTCGCATCTTCACCGTCGGCCATTAATGCCAATGCATTCTGGCTGGTCGTAAGCAATTGACCGCTGTTAGCCAGACGTTTGTACTCTTCGTCGATTTGTTCAAACTCGCCGGGCTGCGGATTAAATTCGTTTAATTCTTTTAATTGGTATTGCAGTAGTTCAGCACGGGCGGCGCGTTCCTGACTGAGTTGTTGATGATGCGCGAGGTCACGGCAGCTTTGATGCCACAACTGATAACGTGCGGTCATTTCCTGGAGCAGAGACGTTTCATTGGCGTAGCCATCAAGCAGGAATTTCTGATGCTCAGGTTTGGTGAGTAACTGATGAGCGTGTTGACCATGGATCTGAATCAGCAACTGACCCAGTTCGCGTAGCTGAGACAGCGGAACAGCCGTACCGTTGATAAAACCACGAGAGCGGCCATCACTACTGATAACACGACGAAGCAGGCATTCGTGGCCATCTTCCAGTTGGTTTTCTTCCAGCCAGTGCAGTGCTGCGGGCGTATCTTTTAGAGAAAAACGGGCGCACAAATCAGCGCGGGCAGCGCCGGTACGCACCATGTCGGCTTCAGCGCGACCACCGAGACACAGGCCGAGAGCATCTATCGCAATAGATTTACCCGCGCCGGTCTCGCCGGTTATTACGGTCATGCCGCTGTGAAAATCAATCTCAAGCTCACGAACGATAGCAAAATTGCTGATGGTCAGTTGTGCCAACATAGTTGTTTTCCTGTATGAAAAACCATTACTGTTATTGTGTACAGTATAAACTGGTTTTATATACAGTAAAGAGGCTGGCGTAAAATTAGAATAATTTTTTTGACCAGCCGAGTTTGGTACTTAATGTATTGAAATAGCTGTAATCTTTCGGATGAATTAGATTCAGATGGTAATCACAGCGACGAATCAGGACATCTTCACCTTCCTGAATCGGCAGTGCTATCTGACTGTCACAACTGATTTCCAGGTCGTTACGTCGATGCGAAAAACGCAGGCGGATCGTGCTGCTGCTGTTTATGACCAGTGGTCGCGCTGACAACGTATGCGGGAACATGGGCACCAGGGTAATCGCATCCAGAGAGGGGGTCAGAATTGGGCCACCCGCCGACAGAGAATAGGCGGTAGAGCCTGTAGGTGTCGAAATAATCAGCCCATCAGATCGCTGAGAAAACGCAAAGATCTCGTCGATGTACACTTCGAACTCAATCATATGCGCCACTTTGCCAGGATGTAGTACCACTTCATTAATCGCGGTGCTGATGCGTTTCTGGCAATCTTGCTGACAGACCTGCGCTTCCAGCAAAAAACGTTTCTCGCTGATGTAATGACCTTCCAGCACATCGGCTAATTGTTGCTGGGCGTTATCGGGATCAAGGTCAGTCAGGAAACCCAGGTTGCCACGGTTGATGCCGATGACTTTAATGTCGTAGCGCGCGAGTGTGCGCGCCGCGCCCAGCATATTGCCATCGCCACCAACGACTACCGCGAGATCAGCCAGTTGCCCAATCTCCGCGAGCGTGCCAGTTTTCACATTCTTCAGTTGCAGTTCGTGAGCGATTTGTTGCTCAACGATGACCTCGTAACCTTTTGTGCACAGCCAGCGGTAGAGCATTTCATGTGTTGTCAGTGCAGTAGGGTGCCGTGGGTGTCCCACAATGCCAATACACTTGAAATGATTATTCATTTTTCCGAGGTCCTTGTTGCGAAGATTGATGACAATGTGAGTGCTTCCCTTGAAACCCTGAAACTGATCCCCATAATAAGCGAAGTTAGCGAGATGAATGCGAAAAAAACGCGGAGAAATTCATGAGTAGTAAAGAACAGAAAACGCCTGAGGGGCAAGCCCCGGAAGAAATTATCATGGATCAGCACGAAGAGATTGAGGCAGTTGAGCCAGAAGCTTCTGCTGAGCAGGTGGATCCGCGCGATGAAAAAATTGCGAATCTCGAAGCTCAGTTGGCTGAGGCTCAGACCCGTGAACGTGACGGCATTTTGCGCGTAAAAGCGGAAATGGAAAACCTGCGTCGTCGTACTGAACTGGATATCGAAAAAGCGCATAAATTCGCGCTGGAAAAATTCATCAACGAATTGCTGCCGGTGATTGATAGTCTGGATCGCGCGCTGGAAGTGGCTGATAAAGCTAATCCGGATATGTCTGCGATGGTTGAAGGCATTGAGCTGACGCTGAAGTCGATGCTGGATGTAGTACGTAAGTTTGGCGTTGATGTGATTGCCGAAACTAACGTGCCGCTGGACCCGAATGTGCATCAGGCTATCGCAATGGTGGAATCTGATGATGTAGCGCCGGGTAACGTACTGGGCATTATGCAAAAAGGTTATACGCTGAACGGTCGTACGATTCGCGCGGCGATGGTTACTGTAGCGAAAGCAAAAGCTTAATTACTGTTTTCGTAATAAATTACGGCCCGGCATGTGAATGCTGGGCCGTTTTTGTTACTCCGCCACACTCTCGCGCAGCGGTTTCACAGGAAAAACTTTTACCTGCTTAATCATATTGTCCTGTACGTCGAGAATATCGATATCGTACTCGCCAATACGCACGCGAGTGCCTGCGACAGGAATCTCTTCCAGTGCTTCCAGAATGACGCCATTAACCGTGCGTGCATCGTCTTCCGGTAGATGCCAGTTAAAGGCTTTGTTGATTTCTCGCACGTTGGCGGTGCCATCAATAATCACCGAACCGTCGTTTTGCGGAGTGACTTCTTCGGCAAGCGTTGGCGACATCGACGTGGTGAAATCGCCGACAATCTCTTCCAGAATATCTTCAACCGTCACCAGCCCCTGAATATCGCCGTATTCGTTGACAACCAGGCCGACTTTCTTTTTATTGCGTTGAAATTTAACTAATTGGGTACTGAGCGGCGTGCCTTCCGGCACAAAATAGATTTCGTCCGCAGCGCGCAGCATAGTTTCTTTAGTGAACTCTTTTTTCTCCGACATTAGCCGCCAGGCTTCACGCACACGCAACATGCTGATAGCGTCGTCCAGCGAGTCGCGGTACAGCACTATGCGCCCGTGAGGAGAGTGGGAGAGCTGACGGAGAATCGATTTCCAGTCATCGTTGATATCAATACCGATAATTTCACTGCGCGGCACCATGATGTCATCAACGGTCATTTTTTCCAGATCGAGTACCGACAGCAGCATATCCTGGTTACGACGGGAAATTTGTGACCGCGATTCGTGCACAATGGTGCGCAACTCTTCTTTACTCAAAGAGCCGCTAACCACGATATCGGTTTTGATGCCCATCATGCGCATTAACATGCGGGTGATCGCGTTCAGCAACCAGACCAGCGGCATCATCAAAATTTGCAGCGGAGCTAACAGAAAACTACTCGGATAGGCGACTTTTTCCGGGTACAGCGCGGCAATGGTTTTCGGCAATACTTCGGCAAAAACCAGCACTACGAAGGTCAGTACGCCAGTCGCAATTGCCACACCCGCATCGCCGTACAAGCGCATCCCAACAATAGTGCCGAGCGCGGAGGCAAGAATATTGACCAGGTTATTGCCGATTAACACCAGGCTTATCAGGCGGTCTGGCTTGCGTAGTAATTTTTCGACCCGTTTAGCCGAACGATTACCCTGCTTCGCCATATGCCGCAGACGATAGCGGTTGAGTGTCATCATTCCGGTTTCGGAGCCGGAAAAATAGGCTGAAATGACCACCATGATGATCAGAATTATGATCAACGTGGTAGTAGAGATATGTTCCAGGGGAAACTCCTTTTCTGGTTTTAGCTGATTAACTGCTGGACAATTCGGCTGCCAAAGTAGGCCAGTGTAAGGATGACCGCTCCTGCAACGTTAAACCAAACGACGCGGCGCCCACGCCATCCTTCATGATAATGCCCCCACAGCAGCACAATATAGACAAACCACGCCACAATAGAGAGCACGGCCTTGTCAATATTTTCCATGCTAAATAAGTTGTGCATGTAGAACAGGCCGGTACAAAGAGTGAGCGTTAACAGCACCACGCCAATTTGCGTAATGTGGAACATTTTACGCTCAATACTCATCAGCGGCGGCATTTCCTGATTGAATGCCAGCTTCTTGTTCTTCAGTTGATAATCAATCCATGCCAGTTGCAACGCGTACAGGGCGGCAATAATTAGCGTGGCATAGGAAAAGAGCGATAAGCCAATGTGCACCAGCATTCCTGGCGTTGCTTCCAGATGAGTGATGTATTCATTGGGCATGAAGGTCGCCAGCGCCAGATTGATGAGCGCAAAGGCATAAACAATCGGCAACAGCAGCCAGCCACGGTTGCGTGAGGCCACGATGGTCATTACCGTACAAATCATCAGGCTGACCAGCGAACCGACATTCAACAGGCTAAGGTTTTGTCCGCTATCGCCGCCAGGCAAAATGCGGGCTTCAAGAGCGATAGCGTGGCAGACCAGCGCGATGACCGCAGAAATAATAGCCATTCGCCGCCAGCCGCCGTTTTTTTGCAGCAGACCGGGAACAATCAGCGCGAGACTGACGGAGTAGGCGACGAGCGCGAGCAGAGCAAAAACGGGCATAGTGATGTCGACAGTTTGAGCAATGAGAAAGAAAAGCAGTATAGCGTCAGGTGAACGCTGCTCCAACCGTTGCATAACAACAAAGACGCCTTCATGTTATACTGCGGCAAAATACAGATGATGTGTCGCGATTGCGGCCAACCGTTTCCACCCCAGGCGAGAGACAATGTTTGATAATTTAACCGATCGTTTGTCGCGCACGCTGCGCAATATCAGTGGCCGTGGACGCCTTACTGAAGACAACGTTAAAGATACGCTGCGCGAAGTGCGCATGGCGCTGTTGGAGGCGGACGTCGCTCTGCCGGTAGTGCGTGAGTTTATCAATCGCGTAAAAGAGAAAGCGGTTGGTCATGAAGTTAATAAAAGCCTGACGCCGGGGCAGGAGTTCGTCAAAATCGTCCGTAACGAGTTGGTTGCGGCGATGGGCGAAGAGAACCAGACCCTGAACCTGGCTGCGCAACCGCCTGCGGTGGTGCTGATGGCGGGCCTGCAAGGTGCCGGTAAAACAACCAGCGTGGGTAAACTCGGTAAGTTCCTGCGCGAGAAGCACAAGAAGAAAGTGCTGGTGGTTTCTGCCGACGTTTATCGCCCGGCGGCAATCAAACAGCTTGAGACGCTGGCCGAACAGGTAGGCGTCGATTTCTTCCCTTCAGATGTTGGTCAGAAGCCGGTTGATATTGTTAATGCGGCGCTGAAAGAAGCCAAACTGAAATTCTACGACGTGCTGCTGGTGGATACCGCCGGTCGTCTGCACGTTGACGAAGCGATGATGGATGAGATCAAACAGGTCCATGCGTCGATTAACCCGGTTGAAACCCTGTTTGTGGTTGACGCCATGACCGGTCAGGATGCCGCCAATACGGCAAAAGCGTTCAATGAAGCGTTACCGCTTACCGGCGTAGTGTTGACTAAAGTGGACGGCGATGCGCGTGGCGGTGCGGCGCTTTCTATTCGCCATATTACCGGCAAGCCCATCAAGTTCCTCGGTGTTGGCGAGAAAACAGAGGCGCTGGAGCCGTTCCACCCGGATCGTATCGCTTCACGCATTCTCGGCATGGGCGATGTTCTGTCGCTGATCGAAGATATCGAAAGCAAAGTTGACCGCGCGCAGGCTGAGAAATTAGCCAGCAAGCTGAAAAAAGGCGATGGCTTCGATCTCAACGATTTCCTTGAGCAGTTGCGCCAGATGAAAAATATGGGCGGCATGGCCAGCCTGATGGGCAAGCTGCCGGGCATGGGGCAGATCCCGGATAACGTGAAGTCCCAGATGGACGATAAAGTGCTGGTGCGTATGGAAGCCATCATCAACTCGATGACGATGAAAGAGCGCGCTAAGCCAGAAATCATCAAAGGTTCGCGTAAACGCCGTATCGCTGCCGGTTGCGGTATGCAGGTGCAGGACGTTAACCGTCTTCTGAAGCAGTTCGACGACATGCAGCGCATGATGAAGAAAATGAAGAAGGGCGGAATGGCGAAGATGATGAGAAGCATGAAGGGTATGATGCCCCCAGGCTTCCCAGGCCGCTAATCGGCCTGGCTTATTTGCCATTTTGGCACCGGGGTATGCTCGTCATCCTCACGTACTGGGGTACGCTCCGGTGACTGCGCGCACTCCGGCACCAAACTGGCTGCGCCGCCAGCGGCCTTTTAATGCCGGGTTAGCAACTGTTGGTTGCAATTTCTGCAAAAATGAGTAAAATTTTCGGGCTTTTAATATGACACCGGACTCCGTTCCTCGATGGGGTCCGGTTGTTTTATTCACACAAGAGGATGTTATGGTAACTATTCGTTTAGCACGTCACGGCGCTAAAAAGCGTCCGTTCTACCAGGTTGTTGTCGCTGACAGCCGTAATGCACGCAACGGTCGCTTCATCGAGCGCGTTGGTTTCTTCAACCCAATCGCTAGCGAAAAAGAAGAAGGCACTCGCCTGGATCTGGATCGCATCGCTCACTGGGTTGGCCAGGGCGCAACTATTTCTGATCGCGTTGCTGCGCTGATCAAAGAAGTAAACAAAGCAGCTTAATCTGTCACGGTGGTCATGATGAGCAAACAACTCACCGCGCAAGCACCTGTTGATCCCATCGTTTTGGGAAAAATGGGTTCGTCTTACGGTATTCGTGGGTGGCTCAGAGTGTTTTCTTCCACCGAAGACGCCGAAAGCATTTTTGACTATCAGCCCTGGTTTATCCAGAAGGCGGGTCAGTGGCAGCAAGTCCAGCTGGAAAGCTGGAAGCACCACAATCAGGACATGATCATCAAGCTGAAAGGTGTTGACGATCGTGATGCGGCGAACCTGCTGACGAACTGTGAAATTGTCGTGGATTCATCGCAGCTGCCTCAGCTTGAAGAGGGTGACTACTACTGGAAAGACCTGATGGGCTGTCAGGTAGTGACCACTGAAGGCTACGATCTCGGTAAAGTCGTCGACATGATGGAAACCGGATCTAATGACGTTCTCGTCATTAAGGCAAACCTGAAAGATGCGTTTGGTATCAAGGAACGTCTCGTACCGTTCCTCGATGGGCAGGTTATCAAGAAAGTCGATCTCACTACTCGTTCAATCGAAGTAGATTGGGATCCTGGTTTTTAAACCACCGGATAAACGGTAAAAGACGGCGCTATGTGGATTGGCATAATTAGCCTGTTTCCTGAAATGTTCCGCGCAATTACCGATTACGGGGTAACTGGCCGGGCAGTGAAAAATGGCCTGCTGAGCATCCAGAGCTGGAGTCCACGTGACTTCACGCATGACCGGCACCGTACCGTGGACGATCGTCCTTACGGCGGCGGACCGGGGATGTTAATGATGGTGCAACCTTTACGGGACGCCATTCATGCAGCAAAAAGCGCGGCGGGTGAAGGCGCTAAGGTGATCTATCTGTCACCACAGGGGCGCAAGCTTGATCAAGCGGGCGTCAGCGAACTGGCAACGAATCAAAAATTGATTTTGGTGTGCGGTCGCTACGAAGGTATAGATGAGCGCGTGATCCAAACCGAAATTGACGAAGAATGGTCAATCGGCGATTACGTTCTCAGCGGTGGTGAGTTACCAGCAATGACGCTGATTGACTCCGTTTCCCGGTTTATTCCGGGGGTACTGGGACATGAAGCCTCGGCAACGGAAGATTCCTTTGCTGAAGGATTGCTGGATTGCCCGCACTATACGCGGCCTGAGGTGTTAGAAGGGATGGAAGTTCCGTCAGTGTTACTGTCGGGAAACCATGCCGAGATACGTCGCTGGCGTTTGAAACAGTCGCTGGGCCGTACCTGGCTTAGAAGACCTGAACTTCTGGAAAACCTGGCTCTGACTGAAGAGCAAGCAAGGTTGCTGGCGGAGTTCAAAAAGGAACACGCACAACAGCAACATAAACATGATGGGATGGCGTAAGCCCCCGAGATATCAGTTTACCCAGGATAAGAGATTAAATTATGAGCAACATTATTAAGCAACTTGAACAAGAGCAGATGAAGCAGGACGTACCTTCCTTCCGTCCGGGTGATACCGTGGAAGTGAAAGTATGGGTTGTTGAAGGTTCCAAAAAACGTCTGCAGGCATTCGAGGGCGTGGTTATCGCTATTCGTAACCGCGGTCTGCACTCTGCATTCACTGTTCGTAAAATTTCCAACGGCGAAGGCGTTGAGCGTGTCTTCCAGACTCACTCTCCGGTAGTTGACAGCATTTCTGTCAAACGTCGTGGTGCTGTTCGTAAAGCTAAACTGTACTACCTGCGTGAGCGTACTGGTAAGGCTGCTCGTATCAAAGAGCGCCTCAACTAAGATTTCGCTTAAGCGACATCCTGTTAAGAAGGGCTGGCCAATTGGCTGGCCCTTTTTTTATCTACTGAAATTGTATTTAAGGCGCACTAATTACCACCGCAACGCGGCGGTTTTCAGCCCGGCCCTGTGCTGTCTTGTTGCTGGCAATAGGATATTTTTTCCCTAAACCCTGAGTGGTGAGATTGCTGCGCGGAATCTGTCCACCCTCGGCCCAGGCATCGGCGACGACATTCGCTCGCTTCAGTGATAAGGCTTCGTTGTAGCTATCTTCACCATAGTTATCGGTATGACCATCCATACGGGCATGTGTTAGCCCGGTAGAGGTCAGTTTTGCCGCCATAGTCTGGATTTGTTGCTGACTTTCCGGAAGCAGTTTGTAGTCATTTTTAGCAAACAGAATAGTGTCGGATAAGCCAAGCGACCAGTCACCGGCAGATTCAGTAAAACCATAAGACTGCATAGCAGCGACTTGCTCTGGGGTAAATTTGCCTTGTGGAGTCTGGCAACCAGCCAGTATCAGAGTGGAGAAAACCAGAGGTGCTACCAGTTGCTTTATCATGTAGATATTTCCTTGTTATTTCACCAGCTTTTCGGCGCGCTGATGTTTGGCCTGATACATATTACGATCGGCAAGCTCTTGTAATTTTTCCGCAGAAGCGTGTTCGCGAGTCAGAGCGTATCCAATACTTAAGGTCATACTGGTCTGGTGACCGTTATGGAGATCGAATGGGCGATGAAAGGTTTGTGTGAGAGCAGTACAAATACGCTGTACTTCATATTCTGACAGTACGCCATACAGAATCATGGCGAACTCATCGCCTCCTATACGGTACGCTTGATGCCGTTTCCCGCTAAATTCCATTAACCGTGTTGCTATCTCGATCAAGACCTGATCACCCGTCGCGTGACCCCATGTGTCATTGATATATTTAAAATTATCGCCATCAAGAAAAAGTAAGGCTGAGGTTTCCCGAACGGCAGAATCACTCATTAACGTATTGATGCAGTTGCGGAATGCAGCGCGGTTAGCCAGGCCGGTTAACGGATCATGCAGGGCAGTACGTAAGAGTTGCGCATTTTTTGCCTGTAAACGAAGCTGCCACTCTTCCATTTCATCCAGCAGACTATTGAAGTCGAGAGCAAAGCGGTGAAATTCTTCGATACGCTCTTCCGAAACTCGTCGGGAAAAATTGCGGTTGGATCGCACATCATGAACTACATCAGTAATGTTTTTTAGCGCCTCCACCAGTCCGTTATGCAAATGGCGGGTGAGGGTGATTGCAATGCCTGATGCCAGCAGAATACAACCGGTAAGCACAGCGAGTGAAAACCAGATGAAATGGCTGATTGAACTGTCGCGAGCGGTTAACTGAACTTCGCCGATGATTTTTCCGTTGTGGCGAATGGGCTGAATTACCGGTGCGGGAAAGAGCCAGTGGCTAATGAAATTGCTGAATCTATCTCCCGGTTCTCTGGCTGTGTAGCGCCAGGATGCAATGATATTTTGCTGATTATCACGTACTTCAGCGGTTGAAAATTGACCTTGCTGCCCTAGTGCGGCCAGGGTTTCTGTCGCTGCCGAACCATCGGCAAAAACGACCGCTGCTTCCAGACTATAAGTCATGGTTGCTGCGGTGAGCGCCAGGTTTTTTTGTGCGTATTGTTTCAGTGTCAGTACCGACGTCACGGAAAGCAGCAGCCAGATCAGCGTCATGGTGATAAAGATGCTGGTCATGCTGATGTTGCGTAATGCTCTTTTAAACGTTGGTCGCTTATTAAGAGAATTATCGTTATCCATCTTTTTTCTTCCGAGCGAGGGCTTTGTTGAATAAATCGAACTTTTGCTGAGTTGAAGGATCAGATCACGTATCTTCCCGACAACGCAGACCGTT
>NZ_SZVK01000059.1:0-24259 GCF_005280595.1 Escherichia sp. MR
TGAACCTCTATGTGAACCTAAGTTTGTGTAAGAACCATTGAGCGAACCAGAAGTCTTCCACGTACCGGATTGGCACGAAAGTATTGCCCCTGTATTATCGCGGCCTACAAGGCCGTTAGGCGAACATGATGCGCCAGCAACGGCAGTTCTTTCCAGTTGTAAGTATTCACCAGTATAAAGGCGACCATCAGCACGAACAGTACCGCCTTTCACCTGACCGCCGGTATAGATGCCCTTGTTGTTTACACTTCGAACCCATGATCCATCGGACATATAAAATCCGCCACCATGAGTTTCATTGAGCCAGCCTTTGCTGTTACGAGTAATTAACCAACCATTATTACTTCTGATATCACCGCCAGCGGTGACATTTACGTCAAAGTTTCCGCTATTGCCTTTTACCTGACCGCTGAAAGTGCCATTTACACCATTCACATTGCCGCTGAAATTACCAGTCTGGGCATTTACTGCCCCAACGTTATTCAGGTTATTTGATCCCATATCAATGGCCGTGTGCATTTTGTTTAAGTCAGGGCGACCATTGACCTGGAATCTGTAAAGACGATCAGTGTCCTCTGCTGCACCACTAAGTTCATCTGTCGATAACAGTACGGCAATATGCCCGTTACCGCTTTTGGCACCATAATTACTTAAAGCTACTGACCAGGAACGTAATGCACCTGTGGCTGTTTTGCCGTCCTGGATATATCCACCAAGACCAGTGGTAATATCCTTAGCCATCTGGATAAGTGCTTTCACTGGATAAGGGGTGCCACCACTGGATACAACCATTGCCTGTAGTAATTCCGGGTTTTGGGTGTTTCGAACTACATATGCCTGTAACCGCTGCCCCTCGCTGTTTGTCTCAGTAAAGCCGCTGGATAAAAAGCCGGTATTTTTCAGCATGGTTGTCGTGATAACGGCAGGGGTTGTTGTGGTACTACTGGCCTGGAGAGTTGTGTAGTTTTTCCCTATATAAGAGCGGGCTGCACTGGCCCAGTTGCTGACAAGACGAGCTTCAGCCTGCCAACCTTTGGTTTTTAAATAGTCCTGCCATATGCCTGCACCCCAGGCAACTATGATCATAACAATCAATAAAGCCGCGCCAATTTCCAGCGATGCCCAGCCTCGGTCATATTTTTTCATCAGATTACCCATAGTGGTTGATAAAGATTATCCAGTAGCAAAAGGACATGGCCAAGACACAGCCATGGACCCAGTGGGCCTTCTTTATGTCCTTTTATGCACCATGTTGAATGCCATAAGACAAATCCTCCTGCGCCCAGCAACACACTCCATATGGCGTTATATAGCCCTGACCATGCGGTAATACCTGCAATAAGCCACAGGTCTCCTGTGCCAATATTAAGACGATGGCGGTTAACCAGTTTATGCAGACAGAATAAGACAATTGCGGCAGAGACAATTTCTGTTGCACGGAGCCACCATATATCAGTTGTGATTTGTGATAATATTCCAGCGATTAAAAAACGCCTGGTGAATGTACCAGGTAAGAGGCCTGTTAGTGCATCCGTTACTGCCATTTGCAGCATGAACGAAAGAATAAGAACAGCATGAATACGGTAGAGAAGTTGGGATGGCGATAAAATAATTAATGCCACAGCTATACTATATAGCCATATTCCTGACAGAACTGCAGTGTGTGTCTTATACCAGAGATGCTCTGTATCAGATAAAAAATAACGAACTCTGAATAACAGAGTTCGTCCAATAATGGAAAATATGAACATCAATGGGAGGATATAAACAGGGGAGAGACTTATGCCTACGATTGTCTGCATTGTCTGCCTCCCTGCCCGGGAAGGCATATCCCTTTCATGTCACGATAAATTCTCCATACTTTATTAGCATATTGCTCTCTTGTTTCATGTCTGTCCTTACGGAATCCGGCATTGTATGATCCAAGGCAATTCCAGCTGACGCCACATATCTGAAAATGTCTTGCCAGTATCCAGCTTCCTATATGGATATTAAGACATGGTTTGGTAATTAAATCCTCAGACTTTTTGATTACGCCCATCTTTATAAGCTTTGGAATATGGGTTGAGTTTATTTGCATCAACCCATAATCCGTACTACTGGCTTTGCCTGTTTTTCTGTCCTTATTTATGTTAATTGCGCCCGGCTTCAATGAAGATTCCCCGGCAGAAATGGCCTTCAACAATAATGGTTCAATTTGATAGCGCGCGCCGGCGGCGGCAAAGCAATTGTCCCACTTGTTAGTCCAGCTTTGTTTGGGGGCGATGTATGAAGCTCGGGCGGGATAAATAAGAGAACAAAGCAGGATTAATGAAATAAGTCTGAGGGGCACTTTACCCCCGGACATTAAAACTCCTTAGCCATTGATGGTGAAGATTAGTTTGTTTGTACCGGTGCTGCCATTATCAGCTGTGCATTGCGCACTGGCTTCTTCAGTAGTGACTTTTCCATCATTGTGAGTCGTACTGTTCAGGGTAATACCGTTAGTTAAACCAGTACGACTGATTTGTGTGGCAATCTGGATACAGGCATCCTGTGGGACTTTTTCATAGGTGACGGTAAAACCATTGTTGAAACCTGATGTTGAAGCCGGAGCAACAGTTACGGCACCGCCCCATGAGTTATAGAGCGTTGCTGTACCTGATGATGGAGTACCACGCACTGTCATGGTCTTGGGTACGCCACCCATCTGAATGAGAGCACCCGTCATTTTGGCTCCACTGGTAAACGTATATCCATCGCTACCTTTTAGCAGCCCCTGAGTACTTGTGATGATTGTCTGTATGTTCGAACTTTCATTTGCCACACCGGTTCGTGAACGCAACATATACAATCCACCAAAAACAAGGGCAAGTACGATAATTACAACAAGTGCTATTGCACCCTGTTCCATAATACCCCAGCCTTTGTCATGAGACGTTTCTTTCTCATTTTTCTTCAGAGCGTTAACATCAATATTTTGGATTAACATAAATACCTCGTTTTATTTAAAGATTACCCATACTGTTGTCGCCAATAGACTGAATGTCTACAACGGCCATGACCAGTAACAGGAGTGACATGACAAGAAATATCAGCATAATTAAACGCACAACAGCTGCTCGTTTTTTTACTCGCTCCAGCGTTTGTACAAGCCACCGTTGGCCATAATTGCCGATTAGCTCCGTTGCGCCATCTCCCTGTAATAAAGACAGGAAGTTGGCTGCTTCCCTGGATGGGAACTGATAACCGCACTGACGCAAAGCCAGCCCAAGGTGATCCCCCTGGCGTACGCGGTAAATAATGCTGTCAAGGCGTGTGCTTAACCATGGTGATGCAAAGTCCTGAAGAACGTTCAGTGAGTTGAGCGTTGTCATTTTGGCTTTCAGAAGTGCAGCCATATTCAGGAGGAATGCTGCTCCCTGTATATCCTTATAAATACTCCATGGCATTATATTGTCAGCCAAAGAGCGGCTTTTCCAGTTTTTCAGAGACCATGATATTACACCTGTGACCACTGCAAAAAGAACGGCACATATAGCGCCGTAATTATCGACAAACAAAGATAATCCATAGAGAAAACCAAGAGCACCACTCCATGAATCAGGGGAGCTTATTTTGCTCAGTACAGGTATTAGCTCTGTATTAAGAACATATAATGTCCCCGTCATCATGATTAACAACCCCACCGGGTAAATAGCCATTTGCCATATGGCCTGATGGAGTTGCTTTTTGGCATCTGTAAGTGTGGTGGCAAATTGTAATGCATCCACAATGGAACCACTTCTTATTCCGGCACTGATTACTGCAGCCTCTTCCTGGGGAACCCATAAACCAAGAGTATATTCCAGAGAGTTTTCGCCACTGTTTTCACGAAGAGACTCAATACAGTCTGTGGCCAGTTCAGCAAAGGGATGCCATTTTCGTCCAAAGTCTGTCCAGGCATCCCGCATCTGTTCCAGTGCGGTCTTTAATGGCTGTTTATTTTCCAGCAGAAAACGCAGAGCTTCGTAAAACTGCACCCTGTAGGGGGCGCTGAACGTTTTTCTGACAATGAAACGTCTCAGCCGTTGACTGAAATTCATTTCACGCATGTTGTTCTCCTGTTAGGCATCATCGATGCTGAGGCGTTCGTCTTCGTCCAGAGGGATGATTCTGTCGGCTTCAAGAGGGTCCACCAGGCCTTCATTGATACGGCGAAGCAGATGCTCCACACGACTGATGCCATGCATGTTTTCAAGCCAGTATTTACGTGCTGCAACTTTGCCGCGTGTTTTCAGAATCTGAAATAAGCGATTATCAGGTTCTATCACTTCAGCAATTACGGTCCTGCCGGTGAGGCCTTTACCTATTTCACCGCGCTTTCTGCCGTTAATAATTACGTCGTGATTACAGTCGGAGCATCCGTGAGGATTTCGGAACCAGATATTATCTGTACTGCAGAGTGAATCTTTATTGCAGTGCCGCTCAAGGTAAGCGCGGTCGTCTTCGCTAAGTTCAGGTACTCGCTTTTCCCATGGAATACGGCAGGAGGGACACAGAGTTGGTACAAGACGCTGGCTGATCATCCCAATCAGTAATTGCGCATCGCAAATAAGATCGGCATTCATACCCATCGTAATCATCCGCTCCGGTATACCCAGAGCTGAGTTTGTATGTAATGTCGTCAGAACGATGTGACCGGTCTGAGCCGCGTAGGTTGTTGACATCATCGAGACAAGATCGCGCATTTCCCCTTCCATGATGGCATCGGGGTCAAGTCGCATTGCCGATGAAATAGCACGACTCCATGCCAGTTTGACGGCCTCTTCGTCGGATTTGTCACAGATAATCGGGGTTTGTGTTGCCCCCAGAATCTGTCCTTCCAGCGGATCTTCGATCGTCAGCAGGTGTCGCCCCTGATTATCGTCAAGATATACACGGCAGGCACTGCGTAACGTTGTTGATTTACCTGAACCTGTTGGACCAGACAGAACTATTTTCCCTTCCGGGCGGCGCAGCATGACGTTCAGCAACCGGATTTGCTCCGGTATAAAGCCCAGTTGCTTAAACGTGGGAACTTTGTCTCCGTCATCGGGTATCAGGCGCATAACTGCAATCAGACCATCTCCCGTAGGTCTGTGACTGTATCGTGCACCAAATATTCCTATTTTTCGCATTAATTGTGGGGACAGGCGCGCATCCTGTTCCCTTTGAGGGAAGAAACTGGTTTCAGTCACATCAGCCATTGACAGAATGGCTGTTGCGCAAAGTGAATAACCCAACGCAGGTTGATCTTCATCTACAGTTTGCAGTTCACCGAATATTCTCATGCGAACTTTGAAAATAGACTCTGAAATTAAAAAATGAATATCTGAAGCACCAAGTTTTCTGGCCGTTTCAAAATAGGAGAGAACTTTCTTCTCACTTTCACTGACATCTGCAAGATCTTTCAGATGAATAATCCGTTCTTTCGGACCTTTATTTTCATCATCCTGACCGGCTTCCTGTAACTCAGACAGCGAGACTACTTTTGGGATGATGTCAGGGTATAAGTTTAGCAGTTCCTGGAGATTACTCTGTACGTCAGGTCTTGTTCGCTGATTTGTTTCGATGAGAATTTCATGGGTGTCTCCCCGGGATATAAAAAGGAGAGCATCCTTCAAATTATATTTGTCCATATCACATCACTCAGAAAGTAAGGGTGGTGCCATCACTTAACGTGACGCCAGACAATGAGATCGACTTCACCGTGACGGATGTACCCGGAAGCTGGCTACCAGTGGTGACGCTTGTCTGACGTCCATCAGCCATGCGAAGAACGGCATGAAGACGTTTATCTTTGCCGTTTATTTCCATAATAACGGGCAATTCCTTTCTGTTTTTAGATGTCGGCTGCTCTGAAACTGATGGCAAAGAGGCAGTCATACCAGAGAAACCTGAAACAGTTTCAGATGACAGATTAACATCTGATTCTTCGAGTTGTTTCTGTAGCTGTGCGCCCTGAACTTTTGCCTGTAAAAGAATATTCCGGTTTTGTTGTGCTTCAAGTTCTCCTATTGTGACAAGAGGTTGTGTTGTTGCAAATGAAAAACCGGAGAAGAAAAATATGGATGGAATAATGAGTGATTTACCTGGACGCATAAATATGACCTTCTGAGGAATAACTGAAAGTACCGCCGTTTAATTCAAAATGGATATTGCTCAGACGAACGCCGGTATCCTGAAATAAAGGGAACAACTCATCAGGATTTACAGGCGTTGATAAACTGAACTGATATTCTTTCCATTTCTGAACAGGGGCAGGTTCACCATCGTTACCTGGTAATGGTTCCGGTATGGCTATTTCATTAATGGCCGGCGTTAACTGTTTTTTCTGAAACCACGTGAACACCCGCATCAGTTGTTCTGAGGGGGCAGGGACTGCCTCATCCCTGCGGGGCAGGGAAGGCAGTAGCCGGGTTACAGAAGCCAGGCGTGCACCATCTTTAAGGTTAAAGTCAGGAATAACATTAAAGATTTCTTTGCTTCTTGCCAGAAAGCCTTCAATAGTTCCTCCTGGCTGTCGTTCGTAAATCAGTGTGAATGTCTCGGGAGTACATGTTCCACCGGTAAGTTTCCAGCCTTCTAGCGCGACCGGTGATGGTTTTCGAAGGTCCGCGCAGGCTTTCAGAAAATCACTGATTACAGGTTGTGACGCCCATGGATGCGGGAGCTCCGGTGGTGGTTCGGGCTTTTTAAACTGTAATCTTGCCCGTGCAGCTATCTCCTCGGCGGTCGGTCCGACATCAGGCTCTGGCTGAGTCATCCAGAATACTGTGCCTGCGCCGGTTGCTACTAAAAACAGTACGGCAGGCAGTGTGAATTTGCTGCGATTGCCGACAGTAAGTTTGCAACGGCGGAGGTCTGCTGATGATAACCGGGTAATAATACTTTCCCAGTTATCAGGATGTTCCAGAGACGATACAACCTGCCATTTTTCGGGGGGCTCTTCGTTCATCGCCAGAAAAAGGCTGACCTTTTGGGCAACATCGGCATCATTTCCTGATAAGTCAGCCATAACGGCAGGCTGGCCATTAATGGAAGCAAGGAATAAGAGCTCCTTATCGCTGTACCGGAAGACACCGTATCCATTTCTGACCCATGAGCAGAAAGCCAGTGCCAGGGAAAAATAATGATTGCGTTCTGGCCTAGTCAGTATTCCTGTGCCGGTAAGGCGGCTGATCTTTCCACGGGAATTTCTGCTGCCTACAGTCACTTTCAGGGAGGTAAGCCGTCTGGGTTTTACATGAGACTTGTGTTTATGATGTGAGGGGACGCGCTGTTTTTTTACGACAGGAGTCCATTTAAGACAGGCAGCCCACACGCGATGATTTACTTTAGGATCTGCGAGAAGCACTACCGGGTTGATATCTTCATCAGCCATTATTGCCTCCTGACGGGAAAGTCGGGGTAATGATGATCACAAGCGTGCTGCGTTCATTTTTCCCGGTTTGTGAACCACCAAATAATGGATTTGCTGGCGTAAATGTACCGGCTTTACTTGTCGTCGTATTGTTCTGATCGAAACCAGTAACGACAAGTGATTGCCCTTCTTTCAGATTGACCTTCTGGCTCAGTGAACGCAGTTTGGTATATGGCATTTCGATGTAACTGTTTCCGTCTTTTGACGTAAAGCTACGGATAGTTGGGGGATCAGACAGATTAAAGTTCATCTGCAACTGGAGATTGCCTGTTTTCTGAATTAAAGGCAGCAGGGTCATATTGAATCCAGTGGTGATCATGCCCGGTGTTAATGTTGTTGTTGCTCCTACATCCGTAGTCGTAGTTGTTGCTGACTGGGCGACGTAAACTGTCTGATCTGCCATCTGGATAGGTACCGGCGTCAGGTTTGTGACAGTGCTTTCTTGTGAAGTTACAACGCTGACATCGCCTTGTTCACTCAGTGCTTTAATCAGAAGGCTGGAACCGCTGAATTTGGCGGCATTCCCTGTTGCCGTATCCAGAATTGATACGCCTGCAGATGTAGCGCCTGTAAAATCTCCGCTTGCATTGTTCAACGTTGCTCCGGCGGAATGTAGCGATTTATAAACAAGGTTCCAGTCCAGACCGAACTGTTCGTTTCTGGTATTGCTGACGCTCAGAACCTGTACGTTCAGGGCTACCTGGCGGTTCATAATACTGTTTTGTTCGTCTACATATCGTGCGACGGCTTCCTGGACAGCTGGAGTATCAGTGACTGTCAGCGTTGAGCTCGATGCAGATAACCAGTAACGGCCTTTTTCTGGTGTCAGCATTGCTTCAATAGTTTTCCGGATATCTTCATACAGATCGTATTCCTGACCAACGGTTGTGCTCTGAGAGGACGTTGCATCACCGGATGCTGAGTTATCCTGGCCTCCTGTTGCCCCCATTGTGCTTGTTGAGCCAGAGCTGACACTGGAACTGCTGCTGGTTTTGGTGTTCAGCATATGAAGTGGATACGTTCTGGTTTCAGTCAGATAGAATACAATCCGACCATTATCCATGCGCCAGTACAGACCACTCCGGCTGGCCATCAGATCCAGAAGACCATTGATATCTCCCTGCCACATGAGGTTATTCAGCGTTAATGGCTGAGTGGAGGTAGTCATTGTTGTGCTGCCCAGGCTGCTTAACGGTAGACGTCCATTTTCATCTGGTGCTGGTAGTGTTCCTGTCATCTGGCGGGTAGCGCCTCCTTCAAGAGTTGAATTGGCTGCGTCAGGCGTGATGATCACAGGGATGCCGCATACGGCAGTAATACGTTGCCCCAGTTCCTGCAGAGTGATCTCTCCTTTTCTTGCCTGCGTGATGTAGCAGGCTGGAGCTGTTTGTTTTTTCTCTCTTGATACCTGAGCGACCGGAACAGGGTTTATCCATTGATTATCGAGCCAGGTAAGAGCCTGCGATTTACGGGCCGAAAGGGCTGATACCTTTTCCCGTGCATGTGCTGAGTCTTCCTGTGCTTTTTTCTGCATTTTGTTGATTTCGCTGAAAGTACATCCGGAGATGGAAAGAGCGACGGCGATCATGCAGGGGAGCACCGCCAGCTTCATTGAACGCTGGTGTGATTTTTTCATGAATATATCCAGATTAGTTAACGTAGACGACAGAACCAGCAGTAATGCCTGCCGGGGGTGTCAGACCGGTTGCAGTTCCTGATAGCCAGGTGAGTTGCCCGTTTTGGAAGATCCCTATTAGTGCAGAACCACGACTTTTTGAACGCAAAGTTTCAACAAGTCCTGGTTGTTCAGGCATCCATACCCACAGACGCCCCTGTTGTAACTGATGTTTAATTCGGGAGTCCGGAGTGACAGGGAGAGCCAGTTTATCTGAGGAAATTACTCCGTCCTGCTGGCCTGATACGTATCTGATATCATTGATTCTATTAGCAATCATTAGTATCTGACTTGCCCATACAGACGCACTTGCATATTGCTGGGCGTTTGTGGTTTCAGACATCTTCTGATTCTGGTAGCTACCAGTGATAATCAGAATGGTCAGGCCGACGGCCATGACCAGCCATCCCATTAGCGACCATCCCTTGTATCAGAAACTGTAATGATGCACTGCATGCGAGAAGCCTGTGCGTATAAAGGTTTTTGCGCAGTCCGATATAACTCAAATACCTGCTCCATGGCTGATTCAAATGATCCCCGGAACATCAAAGGCGCATCAAGACGGTAATCGGTTACAGAAAGTGGCCATATGACCATCCAGTGCGTTGATGCCATGCTTTCGCATTTTGTTTCTTCTGCCCACTTAATAATGTTTTCCCTTAATGTAGTGCCTGCCGGCGCACGCCACTCTTTACCCTGAGATACCGGTTTGACAGGTGTCCCGGTCATGAGTGGGATAGACTTGACTGTAGAGCCGGTCGGAGTCGGGATTGCTGCGGGCGTAGACGGAGATACGCTGTTTCCCCTGAATGGGTTTCGTGGTTTGTTCTGGCTATTTGCTGTCGTTGAAGACTCCGGGGAAGTGGATGTGGTTACCATGGCTGCTGGCGAGATAGTGGTTGCCGTGTCCTGTGCCGGTGCAGCAGCCGATGTTGTGACGGTCAACGTTTTATTATCCCAGTCCAGATGGCCCCAGAGGTGTTGTTCTTCCAGCAACCGGTTCAGAGAACGGGTCCACTGATCATTGGCAGACCATGAAACCAGTTTGGTATTCAGTTTGGGCGTGGCTGCATTCTCTTGTCTGAATTTCCATCCTTCCGGTAGTAATGTTTTTATCCACTGACTGACGGTCCGGTTACGGGCCGTCGGCGATAGTGTTACAGGGGTGCTACCAGGCTTGCCTGTAATGATTAACCGGGAGAAATTCTGACTTATTGTTGGTGAAGGTAACGGTCGGGATTCGCTTACTGGCTGTGCTGTTTTTACTGTCTCTGGCACGCTGACTCTCGGGGGCGGAGTTATTTTAGGTGGAGAAAGTCGTTGTTGCGTAAGTGCCAGGACGCCAGCACTCTCACTGATTTGTCCGTCAACAAAAACCAGAGCAGGCGTATCTGATGGTGCCACGTTATTGCCGCCGGAAATTCCGGCACAGCCGGACAATAATGACGGCAGTATAAGTGTCAGATAGTTTTTTTTCATAACGGAGACTCCGTGTTCGTATATACGTGTTTGTTAGTTAATGCGGACTTTAAGTAAGGGTTCATTATTTTATGTGCAATTGGATGGGTAATGTATACCGGTATTGAGAGAATTACTCCTGAATGTCCCGTTTTAGTCGCATTCAGAAGTCTGCTTGGGTCTTTAATATTGTTGATTAGTATTTTCATTATTCTATCTTTTGAATTTTAATGTTGCATGTTATTTTAAAGGTGAGGTTGTGGATAGCCAATTAAGCCAGTGTTTTGGGATTTTTTGTGAAAATAAAAATCCTGTTTATGAGCATTCTTTTTATATCTAAATGTATTTTTTAATTGGTGTGGTGGGTCTGGAGAGGACGAATGACGACTGTCATTCCGTCCGAATGCAAATGCGGGAAAGACCACTGAAACAAGAGATATATAAAAGGAATTGATAATTTTTCGTACAGACTTGTTTTCCGTGGGTATGTAATAACTGAAAAACTCAAATCATAAGATTCCAGTCTCTTTATAAGTTTATTTATTCTTGCTGGAGTAAAGAGATGTGAATGCATGACAATGATTTCATCATTATTAATTGCTTTTGATATCAGAGAAAGCAATACATCCCAGTGTTTCCTCATTGACTTCGGGCAACGTGTGTCAGCATAGGGGCTAAGATGTATAGTTGATTTCTTGCTTCCCTTTTTCTTCTTCACAAAGAATGTGAAGTCGTATTTAGATGCAGACCTTACAATAAGAAGTACACATCTGAAAAGTAGTGGGAAAATGCAAATCACAACCACCACACAGAAATATAACATATAAGGCAATGATAAGTTGTCAGTGTATGGATAACGTAAGTATTGCCATGGGGTAGTGATGTACAGACAAAGCGTACACCAAAGCAACCAGAGATATAATGGCGCGTTATTATTTTTCATGTTGGCTGAGGCAGGCGACTAAAATAACAGACTAAGGAGGATTAACTGTTTAATTCTTTGGAACAAAAAAATGCAGTTCCTGATCATCACACACCATTATTTCCACAGGCTTACCATTTTTATCCAGTAAATTGGTGTTAGTTTCAAATGATTTGCAGTTGTTTTTACTTTTAAATAGCCAGTCCTGTAGATGCTGATGGCGGGAGCTGCTGCCCTTGTGCCAGCGGCAGTGGCTGCCGGGAGCACGCTCCAGTCGGAACAGAAAGCGGTTGTCGCGTAGTACCACCACGAGACAGTTATCCGGCGTGCAGAAACGTCGGGCAAGCTCATCGGGGTCTGTCGGTGTTTTCGTTGAAAACAGCCTGCGTTTGCAGTGTGCGTCGACGACCAGTATTTGCAGTCGTCCGGGATGTTGCTGTGGCATCAAAGACTCCTTCCGGAACGGGAAAAGAAGCAGCTGTACCGTCATAACTGCACGTACCGGTTGCGAAAAAACGGCACAAGCGAGTAGTGACAGAAAGAATGTCGGAAACGGCAGGAAGGGCGGTACAGGCTGCGAAGACTGGAAACGGGGTATGCCGGGGATTACACATCCTCAGTGTAATGTGATAGTCGTCTGCTCCTGTGTTGCACCCCAGACATCTTCTGGCAAGCTGGGCAGCCCGATAAATAGGGTGTGAAAGAGGGTTTCTCTGCGTTCGATCCCGAATTGATGTTCGTATCCTCTCACCACCTGAAATCCTTCGTCGGAGAATATTAACTCTGCCGTTTCCAGAAGCTGCATAGTTTTGCGGTGTAGTGGAGTGATCAGCTGCAACGTAACTGGTGCCCTCATATCGCCTGTCGGTAGAAAACACTCTTCGGTGCGACTTAGTTGTAGCAGATGACGTTTCCCGGAACAGGCCCGTTCAATGGATTCATTGAACACCCTCTCAGGCCATGGGCAGACATATGTGCGCCAGCCTGCTTTCTGTAATTTACCCAGTGCAGCCCGAAAACGAAACAACGGACATTCCCCGACAGTGGCAGAGCTGAGAAAGAGCGTATTCAGCGTTCCGATGATGGGAATATTGCGATCTTTTTCGGTCAATGCTTTTAACGCCATGATTTCGCCAGGGAGACTACGGAACTCAGGATGTCTGCTGGCACCAGAAAGCCATTCAAGCAGGTAATGCCGTAATCCGGTTTCACTGGTTATATTGTGGTTTTCCTGTGCCGTTTTCAGGGCATTCAGTGCACACCAGAGCAACTGGCGCACGGGATGTTCTGTCGTGGTCATGCGAATGTCCTACTGTGAGATGAAAAGAAGACCGGTATCCGTTCTCTCCGCCACACGTGATGGCACGGGCCGGCCTTTGATAAAACGAATCAATACTCTGGGGTGAAGCCTTTTATTTCTTTCGCCATTAAGAAATACACGGTTCCATCAAAAGACAGGGGGAGTCCATGGTGGGGATGGCTCCGTGCAGGCTTCACTCCAGAATATTCTCTTGAATTGAAAAAAGCCCGGCCCGAAGGCCGGGAAATACTGGCTATGGGATGTTTACAAGGCGCTCCATAAAGCCGTGATGTTCGGCATTTGATACCAGTTCCAGGAGCAGGGATATCCTCGACTCAGGCTGGAGAGTATTTTCCATTCTGAGGAGATACTGATATTGTGCTTTTGTCAGCCATATGCTGGAAGCCGCATTCAGCTCTTCCCTGGCTCCCGGATTTAGCACAGGGTCCGGGTAAATCTTCATTAATCCATCAACAATATCTTTATTGACGGGTTTTATTTCACCGCCAAACTTCACGAAATCAATGAAGGCGCTATGGCGACGTAATGCCGATACTGGTTGAATGTCAAAATTAGCCAGAATAAAAAAGTACCCTGGAAAAATAGCGAATATTCTTTCACGGTAACAGCACCTGGAGTCTGCCCGTCTTATCTTTCTTGTTATTAATGGAGTCCATGGTACGACGTTTTGCTCATTCAGCCATGAGAATAAAGATTCTCTGTTTTTGCCGGCTGTATTATATTGCGCAAGATACCAGTTCCGGTTATTCAGGTGTTCTATATTCACGAAGTTCAACGCTCCGCGCAAAACCGATCCATGATGGACGATTTTGCGATGTCAGGCGAATATGCTAAATCATATGTCTGAAGCAGTATCCAGCCCGTATCTGGAGAAACTGCAGTTCTGACAGGCATATAACCAGCAGACTCTAGTACGTTCTGTATCGGTGATTTGGCGAACTCACAGATAAAGAACGGCTAAGCACTAATATCAGCAATACAGTGGCACAGTATTGTGATACGCGAAATAAAACATCAGCACATCAGTTCAGAGTAAGGTCGCCATATATCGGGCATGAGCCAGATACAAATAACTGGGACACCGTCTGAAGTGATTTGCTTTATTAAAGTAACTTGTGCTTGGTGTTTATGTTTATCAATTTGGGATCGCCTGTAAAGTGCAAAATGCAATTTCCATGAAAGTGTCCCCTTTAATGGGGACACCTGTTCACATTTTTTCGTTTTCTTTAGCTGTATTGCTAATCATGAAAACGAAAGTTCGCATCAGCACAGCAGAGCGAAGTGCATCATATCCTTCCAGATTTAAATTCTTCAGGCTTCGCTTCAGGTAGGTTCGTACCGTTTCGGGAGAAAGCCGACAGTTCTGGGCAATGGCGTCGTAAGGAACACCCATTGCGTAAAAAACGCAGACTTTAAGCTGGTTTGTTGATAGCTCGGGAAACATGCCTTCCAACAGAGTGATGGCCGGGAGTTTCTGTATCAGTTGAGGTGACATAGCAAAGGTCTCCGATGACAACTAAAAACGCTATCACCGAGTTCCTACGCTCATTGGTGATAGCCCAGACGGGGGTAGGAATACCGGCGTCATCGGAAACCGGCCAGGCTAATGCCTGCCCCGCCTGAGCTACCATAGATGACGACAAGAAATACAAGTTCCTGTCTTTATGGTATGGCAAAAAACGACGCCAAATGAAGAAATTAACTTCTGCGCCGACGATGACTACGCGGGTTCCTACGCCCGATCACAGTTTTGCCTGTGACCAGTAAAGGGTACTTAGTATAACGCACCGAGTCAACTAACAGCTTAAAAAACATACAAAAAAGCGTCAAAACTTAACGCTCCGCGCCGAAGCGATCCAGGCATGATGCTTCTGCTTTGTGGCGTTCGAACATGCTGGTCCATATGCACGAAACGGTGTCTGACCCTCGTCCAGACAATCCGCAGTTCTGACGAACATATGAACAAATATGCTCTTGTAGAGGCTGTTGTTACACAATTGGCGGGTTGTGTAACAAATGGTTTTATCATCTAAGAATCATTCTATTTACGATCGAATGATCTACAAAATGATTTTTTAAAGGTTATTTAGATCGTTTAATTGCATTAAAACAGAATATTATTCTGTTAGGTAGATCGGTTGTAAGATAAATGATCGTGAGTAGGACAAAAGTCGATCTTTTAATCCAAAAGAAAGATCTAAAGCAGAAAAATCTGCTTTTAAAAATAGATTTTATTTTTTTGACGCAGGTCAAGATTAACTTATTAGAGGTATCAGTGAGGAGGCACTGGAAGAGAAGAGATCGTTGTAATGCTTTTCAAATTAACGTAAAGCGGGTATATTTCGGCTGTTATTAGCTGTGCAGAGGGTGGCACTCTGTGGAGCAAAGCGGCGAAAGCCGGACGGCAGAATGCGCCATAAGGCATTCAGGAGAGATGGCATGTACGGGCAGTAAGTCAGAAGACTGAAGATGTTCCGGAAGCCATAAAAGGAAAACCCCCACTATCTTTCTTACGAACTTGGCGGAACGACGAAAGATAGTGGGGGCCTCACAGAATACGGGTAAAGTATAATGAAACCGTACCAGAGATTCAACCCTGTGCAGTGTATAAATACACGGCACAATCGCTCCGCCATAAGCGACAGCTTGTGGCAGGTCTGAAGAATACTCCATATAACGCAGTACACTGGAGTCAGTTAGCACCCGAAGAGCAGATCCGTTTCTGGGAAGACTATGAAGCGGGAAGGGCGACCACTTTCCTGGTTGAACCGGAAAGGAAGCGCACGAAGCGTCGTCGTGGTGAGCACTCCACCAAACCCAAATGCGAAAATCCGTCCTGGTATCGTCCTGAGCGCTATAAGGCGCTGAGCGGGCAGCTCGGGCACGCCTACAACCGTCTGGTGAAAAAGGACCCGGTGACCGGCGAGCAGAGCCTGCGCATGCACATGTCTCTGCATCCTTTTTACGTGCAGAAACGAACGTATGCCGGTCGCAAATATGCTTTCCGTCCGGAAAAACAACGCCTCCTCGATGCCGTCTGGCCGGTTCTGGTCAGCTTCAGTGATGCGGGCACACATACCGTAGGCATGAGTGTTTCCCGTCTGGCCAGAGAAATCAGCCCGAAAGACAGCAAGGGGAAGGTTATTCCGGAACTGGAAGTGACGGTCTCCCGCCTTTCCCGTTTGCTGGCCGAACAGGTACGTTTTGGTGTGCTGGGTGTTTCAGAGGAAACCCTGTGGGACCGTGAAACCCGCCAGCGTCTGCCACGTTACGTCTGGATAACACCGGCAGGCTGGCAGATGCTGGGCGTCGACATGGTAAAACTTCACGAACAGCAGCAGAAACGACTGCGTGAAAGTGAAATCCGCCAGCAGCTCATTCGGGAAGGTGTTCTGCGTGAGGATGAAGATATCTCCGTACATGCGGCCAGAAAACGCTGGTATCTGCAGCGCAGTCAGGATGCGCTGAAACACCGTCGTGCGAAAGCAGCAGCCAGTAAGCGCGCCAGACGCCTGAAGAAACTGCCTGCCGACCAGCAGATTCATGAGATGGCAGAGTATCTCAGGAAGCGTCTGCCTCCGGATGAAGCCTATTTTTGTTCCGATGACCATCTGAAGCGAATGGCCATCAGGGAGTTGCGTCAGCTTGAACTGACGCTGGCTGCCCCGCCACCGCACTAGACAGCACCATTCCCTCAGCACTGAATCATCACCAGCCCCTCCGGGGCTTTCGGCGCTGGTTCCGCTCAGCCCAAAATCCGCAGTAATCACCTTAAATCCCCTCAGAGGGGCATATCTGCCCATAAAACCACGCATCAGTCATCAGAACATGGCCACGTTGTTTCAGTTATCCACATAAATCCGCAAACAAAGAACTTTAAGAAGCTGCAAACCTGAAACAGCAAACCTGCAATATAGTCTTAACCCCATTATTTAATCCCCTGCGTTGCTTCGCCGCAGGGAAAATCTTTATCTCTGAGACCACTGTGAACAAATACAAAGAGGCCTTCGCTTGCAGCGGCCAAGGCCGCGCCGCTCAGAATCTAAAAGCACCTCCCACGCTGACGCGCGGGCCCCGAACCTCACCGTTCTGAAACCACAACAAAAAGACATCAGGAATAAAAACACCACACAAACGCAGCACCGTGCCCACCCCTCATAACTGAAAAGCGAGGCCGCCCCCGCCCAAAGGGCGGGAACAACATCGCTTTTAATTATGAATGTTGTAACTACATTATCATCGCTGTCAGTCTTCTGGCTGGATGTTCTCAGTACACGCTCGTAAGCGGCCCTGACGGCCCGCTAACGCGGAGATACGCCCCGACTTCGGGTAAACCCTCGTCGGGACCACTCCGACCGCGTACAGAAACTCTCTCATGGCTGAAAGCGGGTATGGCTTAGCAGGGCTGGGGATGGGTAAGGTGAAATCTATCAATCAGTACCGGCTGACGCCGGGCTTCGGCGGTTTTACTCCGGTATCACATGTAACCACAGCGTGCCGCCTTCCATGCCGCTGGCGCGGCATATCCTGGTGACGATATCTGAATCGTTATATACTGTGTATATACGTAGTAATGACGAGGTGATAAATGGCACAGGTTAATATGAGTTTAAGAATCGACGCTGAACTGAAGGATGCTTTTATGGCCGCTGCAAAAAGCATGGACCGTAATGGCTCTCAGTTAATCCGGGATTTTATGCGCCAGACCGTTGAACGGCAGCATAATACCTGGTTCCGTGACCAGGTTGCGGCAGGACGTCAGCAACTCGAGCACGGCGATGTGCTTCCCCATGACATGGTCGAATCCTCTGCTGCAGCATGGCGGGATGAAATGAGCAGGAAGGTTGCCGGTAAATGATGGAGATATTCTGGACCATGCTGGCCAGCCAGGACAGGAAGCGCATTCGTGAGTACATTGCGGAGCAGAACCTGATGGCTGCCATTGAACTGGACGAACGGATTGGTTATTCAGCCAGCAGCCTGGCCGGGCAGCCGTATAAAGGCCGCAACGGTCGTGTGGAAGGTACCCGGGAACTGGTTATTCACCCGCATTTTGTTCTGGTTTATGAGGTCGACAGCCAGTGGGGAAAAGTGTATATCCTGCGCGTGTTGCATACTGCACAGAAGTGGCCATAGAGGGGCTGTCCGGATATAAGGAAAGGAGATGCAATAACCATGAATAATGATGAGCTGGCCACCAGACGTGCGCAGGCGATTGCCGAAGACAGGTGTTTCTCGAAAGGACGTTTGCGCGATGAATTCAGAATGAAACCAGCCCCCGGTGCTGAGCCGGTTAAGTGGTATAAAAACACTTATGGTGGCAGGTTCGCTGTATACCGAATTGCAGACTGTGTTCCGATGCGTGAGAAACGCCCTCTGACGAGTAAACAACAGCTGGCTGGCCAGCGACTTTCCGTTTTATCCAGACTTAACAGCACCAGTGGCCGGATGGCACGGCAGGCATATGACTGGCTGAGTCTGGCACCGCTCTTTCTGGATACTGAAACGACAGGACTGGATAATACCGCGGAAGCCCTGGAAATCGGCCTGACCGATGCGGCCGGTCAGGTGGTATTTGAAACCAGGCTGAAGCCCACGGTCGCCATCGGGGCGCAGGCCGCCGCTGTGCATGGTATCAGCGAGCAGGCTCTCTGCGGCGCACCATCATGGACAGATGTGGCGCGGCAACTGCGTCATGCAATCGGGGACCGACCAGTAATTATCTTTAATGCCCGGTTCGACATCCGCATTCTGAAACAGACTGCTGCCGCACATAGCGATCCGGCTGACTGGCTGGAAGAACTGACGGTATATTGTGCGATGGAGCTGGCTGCAGGATATTATGGGGCCACCAACCGCTATGGCACGATTTCACTGGCCTGTGCTGCCAGCCAGGCCGGACTGACCTGGGAAGGGCAGGCACACTCAGCGATCGCCGACGCACGGATGACGGCAGGGGTGGTAAACGCTATTGCTGCATATCATCTGGAACTGCTGCAGGAACAGGCACGGCTGAAAATCTGACCGCCTGGCCTGTATACCGCAATCATTTACGTTATCCAGACGTAAATCCGCCGCTTGTTGCTGTCAGCATGTTAATGCTAATGTATGTGTACATTAGCATTAATGAGGGATGATATGTGAGAGACAAAACCAGGGAGGCCATGCGGCTTTTTTTAGGCGGCAGGTGCTACACGGCTGAAAAACTTGAAAAGGATTATCTGGCTGAAGTGGCTAATTACAGTAACGACCGCTGGGAAGCACCGCAACGTGCCTCACGCCTGGCTGCCAGCGTAAAGCGTTACAAGACATCAGAAATGCTGCGCTTTATTTTTGCTACCATTGCCTACGATCCCGATCCAGATTTAACCCCGCTGACTGTGAGACGTTTGTGCAAGGCATTGTTCGGCAGAACCGGAAGCCAGTGGCTGGTTGTTGAAGTTTTTGGGGAGAAGGGGCGTCAGCACCGCAGCGCGGACAGCAATCCGGAGATGGTGGAAAAAATGGCTGCCAGATATCGTCATGCCGCCGAACTACACTGGTCCGCAACGCTGGCAGAAATTGAACGGGTAAAGCGGCTTTATCAGACGAAAATTAAGAAATCCAAAAAATAAGTGGGTTGACTGCCATTGTTGTTCTTCTCCTTCATCATTAATGCTAATGTATGCATACATTAGCATTAATGATGGTGCGTTAAAGTATCACTGGTATAATCTGGTAAAGAACATATTGAGAATGAGAACTTATCATGTCGTCACGCAACTCTGTACATGATTTTATAATGCTGCTCCCGGCGCTGCTGTTGGTTGGGTGGTTAGTTTTGGTGATAATTCTCATGTTTAGGGATGATAAATGTGACAAAACTTACCGTGAAGGTTCGTTTCCCGAATTTATTTGTCTCCATTCTGATCGCTCGTCACTTCGAGAAACCGATTCTGAGAGACTCATTGTCAAATATACAGAAATAAAATCACAAAAATAGGTAAAACCAATAATACTATAGCTAAAAAATAGTTACTTTTCTGTATCACCCTGTCTCTCTCTGCTTTTTCATGGCTACTGTCATATTTATGTCTGTTGCGCGGTTTTGTTACTTTTTCATGACCGAACCCGAAATTTTGCGCGTCAATAAGAGACGTTGTGTAAACTCAGTCCTTTTATCTGGCAGGTTAACCCCTATCAATCTTAGGATGAAACCACGCCATCCTCTGTTTGCCTAGTTATTAATTTCATAAAGACGATTGTTTTCCTCTCGTAGTTTTGTCCACTCTAAACAAAGTGTTATATCATCCAGTTCTGTGATGTGTTTCACTTTTCCATTGACAGTTACAGTGTTTATTCCATTTCCTGTGATCATCATCTTATGCCTTTTTTATCTTCATTTGGGACCGTGCTTTTCTTCGGAGTATCACTATTCGTTAACTGCTGTTTATCAATAAAATTCCTGATGTTATCAAGTGCTTCCTTTGTTTTTAGAATGCGCTTGATATCCATTTCATCCCGCCCGGTCATTCTTTTTCCGGACAAAAGACGCTCAAGAAGCTCCTGTTTCGCATCAGGAGAATCTTTGGCGAGATCCATCAGTTTAAGCAAATCTTCACGATCGAGAGGAAAGAAGTATTGTACAAAATACTTGAAAAGCGAAAGAAAGTAGTATGCTGTCCATGCAATACAGAAACCGATTCTGAGAAACTCATTGTCAACTATACAGAAATACAGGTATACAATCAGGAGAATAGGTAAAATCCATAATACTATAGCTAAAAAAATATATACGGGGATCAGGCGTCTGTATGCCCGTTCATGTTTATTCAGGATGAATAAAATCTTCTCCGCTTCTGAATCACACATAACATTCTCTTCCCATTTTTTCTGATACGTAATGTCCACCTGTTATCAGGAGTGTTTATTGCCCAGAAATATTCTCCTGCTGTGCCTGCATCCTGAGCCACTTTTGTTCTAATGTCGCCAGTCTGCGACCGGCACTCTGTGCTTCAGAGTCTGAGACCTGCCCTTTGGGGTGACCATCCAGGCCATAACGTGGGACGCCGGCGACAGCTGTCCGCTGCAGATATACGCGGCGGGATGTGATGCAGGACACTGCACAGAGCCATTCGTCCATGGTCAGTTCTGTCTCCGGGTGTTCTGCCAGAAATGCCGAAATATCATTGTTTATGCCAATTTTCAGGGGAATAAATCCACCACCTTCAGCACGAAGATGAGGAAACAGGGCCTTTATTTTTTCCACGCACTCGTGAGTATACTCACGGGTCCAGTGGGAGGGACGTGGAAAACGGTGTCTTTTCTTTTTCTTCTTCCTGGCTGGCGCTTCGGGGATATGTGTTTCGACGGCAGATGAATTTATTCCGGCGGGGGCTGATTCTGCCGTCTGTTCAGTAAATACAGGTGCGATAATATCTGTTTTTTCGGATAAGGACGGTAGCGAAAAAGTACGACGTTTTTTCACCACAATGACGGGAGTTTTCCTTTCTTCCTGATTTTTTCCCATAAATACCTCGGCTGGCTGGTTTTACTCTTTAATAATATCACAATTCATAAATTAGTAAATTTCCCATCAGGTGATTTTTCATGGCTAATAAGTCCGTTCTCTGAATATTTATACTCGAGGTAGTAACAGTTATGGCGTGACAGTCGAATTGATATTCTACTGAACCCTGACAGAAACATGGTTGATATATTCTCTCACTTTAATGTTGTCATGATATAAATAAAAACAATTCATTTGAAAGGATATCAGAAGAAGATATCGGGGCGCACAGTTCATCTCTGCCTTTGTTTCATGGGGTGTTCTTTGTATATTTTACTTACTGTTTAAGCATGTACATAAGGAGTGCTTTCATTATGCCAATGATACTTGTAAAGAAGAATCCCCGGGGCAAAGTGATTCGGGAGCTTAGCAGTGAGGAAGAGACTGCAGTAAAGACGGTCTGTGGACTGAAAAAGCCAGCAACCATGGCACTACATAACCTGGCCAATGATATTCTCCGGGAAATGCGTGAGTATGATGCATGGTTACAGTGTGACTGTATTCCGGGAGATTCGCCGGCCATGAATTTTGCTGCTCTTAAAAACAATACGGGTACTCTTTATCTGTCCAGTTTTAATCATGAGCATGCACCTGAATGCCCCATGTATCGTCAGTTATCCGGAAATGAAGAGGAAACATCTTCCGGAGCAAGCCGGCATCCCGTTAGCACCCGTATAAATTACAGAAACTTTTTACCACCTGATGACAGTAATTCTGTTATCAGACTGCAGGCCCGCTCTGCTTACCATAATGGTGAGAGCTCCTCCGTTCGCAAGAAACGTCCGCGCCTTGCCCGTTTACTCCTGTCTCTTATTGACGATGCTGGGCTGAATAAACTGGATTCCCTGGCTAATCCCCGTATCCGGACTAATTATCGTGAGTGTCTTGATGCCATACGGCAGGTTACACTGCAGCAGGAGTATATTCGGGGAAGATCCTTATCTGAAATTATCCATTTCCGGCCTGGAATGTCTGAAAGGTCTCAGGAGCGGTTAATGGAAACGCTGGAGAATTCAGAACGACACTGGCCTGCCAGAAGAAAACATATGTTCTTTCAGATTTTTATGGCGCAGCACATCTGTCGTGATGCTGTGGAAATTCACTGGGCGAACGGTAATATTCAGGTCATCAGACCTGTGCGGGGGATCAGTATTAATGGTGAAGCGCAGGGCGGAATACGTCCCCCTTACTGGGTTATTCTTGCTTTTTGCCGGAGTGCCGATGGCAGAATCATCTGCAGTGAAGGGTATGCTCATGCTCTTTATCAACTGACATGTCCGGTGCCTGTGGACAGCAAACTGGAACGAAACACGCTCACTGCTCTTCTGAATGTGGCCAGCTGGCTTAAAAGAAAGCCAGGTACTGGTGTTTCCCCCTGGCCCGGTTATGTCGGATGGTCGCAGCAATACGTGAAGCCTGTCCCTTTCTTTCCGGATTAATACAGGTCACTGGCAACCAGCCCTTCAGACGTTTTCCTGTATCTGCCTCCCTGCCCAGCAGCTGCCGATGAAAACCGTCCACCACCAGATAATGGTTCTTCTCCTCTGACACCACCACTGGTTGAGTGAAACCATCTTTCTCCAGTGACTGCTTCAACAGTTTCTTCTCACCCGGCGCCATGACATTGGGGTTATAATCGTTGGCCACCACCTCATCCGCTTTCACCCACAGCACACAGTCCACCGGCTCCTGTGCAAAAGGACTGACTTCATGAAGTACCCTGCGCAGATGATTCAGGGCCTGTATGGTCTCTTCTTCAGTTCGTGCCTGACTGAAGTACTGACGAATCATGTCGCCCAGCATCTCCGGTGTCACAGAATCCCCCATTCCTTCCTCCTTTCCTTCATACGCAGCAGATAACGTTCATAGTGCCGGGGTTTGTTCGGGCTGAAGGACAGCGTCCGGCACCAGAAATCATTCTTTATGAGAGTCTTACAGATACGTCGCCAGGACGGGATATCCCGACACCCCAGGTCATTCTCCTGTTCATCCGGGATATCATCCGGGAAGCCCCGCGTCTGATACCAGCGCAGGTAGACAGCAATTTTGTTACGGTAATGCTCTGCCGTTCTTTCCGGCATCACATCCAGCAGGAACATCGCATAGCTTCGCCAGGTATGATGAGACGGCTTCGTGATACGCTTACGCAGTGCAAAATAGGCGCCGCTTTCACTGGCATAAAGCGCCCCGCTGGCAGCGCCTGACACCCGCTCACACATCCTGGCCCAGGTTTCCGGCTCCAGAACATGATAAAGCCACAGTCCCTTACGCTGTTCCGGGCCAAAAGGCTCACAGACACGCATGTTGCGTAACGGCACACCGGCACGGTACATCAGGTCATACAGGGGATTGTAGATGGCACGGCTTCTGGCGTTATATATCCAGATATCACGGGCTTTCCAGTCATATAACGGATACATGGTGTAGTAAAACCCTTCCGGCGATGCCGTGGTCCAGGGTTTATCATCGGCATATCTCAGTTTGCGCTGAGACACCAGTCCCATAAAGCGGTTGAGGGATTCATCCGCCCTGACACCAGTCAGTACTGCCACTCCACACCGGTTTCCGGCAAACCAGGAAGAAAATGCCGGAACAAATTCTTCAAAAGTCATGGCATACCGGTAAAAGAGAAAATATGCCATATCCGTAATGGCATATTCCGGTGGCTGGCGAACCCAGGTCACTCCTGGCTCCCAGCATATCCACTCCGGCTGAAACTGCGAAACACCATTTACCGTGGTCAGGGGAAGCGCCACCCAGTAAAAGGTGTCCGTCACATCCCGGTACATTTCCCGCATTTTCAGAATATGTTCAATGGTGCACTGATACTGGGCTCTGATGAATCCCCTAATGATTTTGGTAAAAATCATTAAGTTAAGGTGGATACACATCTTGTCATATGATCAAATGGT